>JAZOCH010000140.1:0-3640 GCA_045596425.1 Acutalibacteraceae bacterium
TGAGATCGCACATCGTCACACCCTTGTCAACGACAAGACCTTCGATCTGATGGAAAACGGGGGAGTGCGTCGCATCCACCTCGTCTGCGCGGTACACGCGACCGGGGCAAATAACGCGGATGGGCGGCTTGCTGTTTTCCATCGTACGCGCCTGTGCGGCAGAGGTTTGCGTGCGCAGCAACAGGTTGTCCGTCAGATAGAAGGTATCCTGCATATCGCGCGCAGGATGATCCTCCGGCACGTTGAGTGCTTGGAAGCAGTAATAGTCGGTTTCCACCTCAGGGCCGTCAATAACGTCGAATCCCATTGACTGAAAAATGTCGATGATGTCGTCCAGCACAACGTTGAGGGGATGCAATCCGCCGCTGGTAGCCTTTTTGCCGGGCATCGTTACATCTAATTTCTCGTTTTTCAACTGCTCCTCTTGTAATTTTGCCTGCACAGAACGATTTTTTTCGGATACGGCATTTTCCAGTTCTTGACGAAGCTGGTTGACAAGCTGTCCCATCACAGGACGTTCCTCAGCAGGAAGAGCGCCCATTCCGCGCAGTAAGCCCGTTACCGAACCTTTTTTGCCCATATAACGGACACGGAAATCTTCCAGTTCCTTAGGAGTTTCCAGCGATGCAAGCGCATTAAGCGCTTGTACTCGCAGGGCTTCCAGTTGTTCTTTCATCAGTTTATCATCCTTTCGTAAAAGTTAAATATAAAAATAAAAAATGCCCCCATCCCACAAGGGACGAAGACACAATCTCCGCGGTACCACCCTGAATTTTTGCAAAAGCAAACACTTTTGTGATCGATAACGGGATCTGCCGTCCGCGCCTACTGAAACAATACGTTTGTTGAGCACGGCCGCTCACGAGTGAACTTCGGCAACGGTGGGGCATAAAGCACTTACAGCCACGGCGCTTCTCTCTGGGATGCTAATCCGTTGCGTACTCTCTCGATCACAGCGTTATTATGTATTATAGCATTAATTTTGTAAAATGCAAGCAATTTTATCTGATTCTAAGAAAATAATATAATATTAAAGCAATTTTATGTTGAAATAAAGGCGGAGATTTGATATAATTCGAGGGAAAAGGGAGTGTTACGATGAAAGTTACATTGATCACCCATACACCAATACCGGAGAAAGTGGTTGCTTCTTCGGCAAAATTATGTTATTCCTCTGCCACTATTGATACGTTGATGGATGGCTTGACGGAGGAGAAATCCGCCGCGTTTGTGGATATGCTGTCCGAGATCGGCCACGAAAGTCCGATTGAACACGCATCTTTCACGTTCGGCATCGAGGGCGTTTCACGCTCGTTGCTGGCACAGCTTACACGTCACCGCATGGCTTCGTACAGTGTGCAAAGCCAGCGGTATGTGCGCGAGAAGATGTTCGATTACGTTTTGCCGCCTGAAATCGAGGCGATCCCCGAGGCTGCTGAAGAATATCGCAAGGCGATGGAAGAGGATCAGGCGCATTATGACCGTCTGACCGCTATCTTGAAGGACAAGCACCTTACCGCGATGCTGGCAAGCGGCATGGACGAAAGGGAAGCAAACCGTGCCGCTGAGAAAAAGGCGATTGAGGACGCGCGATTTGTTCTGCCGAACGCCTGTGCGACCAAACTGATTATGACGATGAATGCGCGTTCGCTAATGAATTTCTTCCACCACCGTTGCTGTAACCGCGCACAGTGGGAGATTCGTGAGCTTGCCGAAGAGATGTATAAGCTTTGTATCGAAGCGGCACCGCATTTGTTCCGCAAGGCAGGACCGAAGTGCGTCAACGGCGCGTGCCCCGAAGGAAAGATGACCTGCGGTAAAGTCAAAGAGGTGCGTGAGCATTATGCTTCTCTGCGCCAAAACAAGGAGTAAGTTATGGGCAAATTAATGGTTATTGACGGTCTTGACGGATGCGGAAAATCCACGCAGTTGGCTCTGTTGGATGAATATCTGCACCGTTGCGACACAGCCTATAAGCAAATCAGCTTCCCCGACTACGATCAGCCTTCTTCGGCACTGGTGAAGATGTATCTCGGCGGCGAACTCGGCGGCTCCGCTTCGGCGGTCAACGCCTATGCGGCATCGTCTTTTTATGCGGTCGACCGCTACGCGAGTTACACACGTTTTTGGCGCGAGGAGTACGAAAATGACGTGCCGATAGTAGCCGCCCGTTACGTCACCTCCAACGCCATCCATCAGATGACCAAGCTTCCGCAGGAGGAATGGGATTCGTTTTTGGAATGGCTGGATGATTACGAGTACAATAAGCTCGGCTTGCCCAGACCGAATGCAGTCGTGTTTTTGGATATGCCCATCGAGGTTTCGCAGAAACTGATGGAACAGCGTTACGACGGCGACAACGAGAAGAAGGATATTCACGAACGGGATTTAACCTATCTTTACCGTTGTCGGGAAGCGGCGCTATATGTAGCCAAGAAAAATCAATGGACCGTGTTGCCTTGCAGCGACGGAGAATCGCCGTTGCCGATTGAAACCATTCACCGCGCCTTGGTTGCGGTTTTTGAGGATATGATGTCCAATGTCTGAATTGACCATTCGCCATATGGAGTTAACCCAATCTCAACCGTTGATCTCGTTGTGGATGGCGGCTTTCCCGACTGATTCAAAAGAATATATCATTCGATTTTTGGGAAATCTGCCGCCGGACACCATCATATTGGCAGGGGAGTACGAAGGCAACGCGGCGACGATGCTGTTTTTATTGCCGGCAACCGCCAGCTTTCGCGGCAAAACATTCTCGGTGCGCTATCTTTACGCCGGCTGCACGCATCCACAGTATCGTGGACGCGGATTTTATCGGGAGTTGATGTCCGCTGCCTCCAAGACCGTACAGGCAATGGGGGAGGACGCTATCTATCTGCATCCTGCTGACGAGGCGTTAACGCAAACCTATCAGCGGCTCGGGTACCGAAAAGGTATTGTCGGCGGCGCAGAGGCGCGAAATAAGCAGCTTCCCGTGATTGATTCGGCTGACGAATATGCGCTAAAACGCGCGAATCGCGTGAAAGAACTGTCACAACAAACGGTTTTTTGGGATGTTTCGCAAGATGTTATGCGATTCTTTCTTCGCGATGCAATAGCTCGCGGAGCAATAATGCGCGGCGACGAGGCATCGCTCGAATTAGCGCACAAGCAATCAACGATTGAATATCTGGAAAGCGATTGCGCACACGGCAACGAGGAATATTGCCTTTGGTTACCAATTGGCGATACGCCGCTGCTGCCGTTAATGGAAAAATTTAAAGGAGCCGGCGGTATGGTTGGCGATTGAGAAGGAGGGAGCCCGTATGGTATATCTGTTTTTAGCGGATGGCTTTGAAGAGGTGGAGGCGTTGACTCCGCTGGATATGTTACGCCGTGCGCAGATTCCCGTTTGCACCGTAGGTGTTGGCAGTGATTGTCCTTGCGGTGCTCACAACATCTCGGTAAAAGCGGATATCTCTTTATCTGAGGTAAATTTCTTGGATATGACAGCCGTAATTCTTCCCGGCGGAATGCCCGGCACATTGAATCTGGAACAGTCGGACGAGGTGCAGCACGCGGTAGCCTATGCCGTAAATAAAGGATTATCGGTAGCCGCCATCTGTGCCGCACCTTCGATTCTCGGACACGCAGGTTA
>JAZOCH010000141.1:0-22092 GCA_045596425.1 Acutalibacteraceae bacterium
CATACGGGGGTCATCCCAACCGCTGACAAAGCCTTCTTCGACCAGTTTGCGCAATTTGCGCTTGGACATAACCGTGTAGTTGATACCCAAACGGGCAAATTCGATTTGTCGGGGGTCTGCTTCGATATCCACGTTTTGCACTACCCAGTTATACAAGGGGCGGTGATCCTCGAATTCAAGCGAGCAGAGAGAATGGGTGATGCCCTCCATCATATCCTCGATCGGATGGGCAAAATCGTACATCGGGTAGATGCACCATTTATTCCCCTGACGGTGATGCGGACAATGGTTAATGCGATAGATAACAGGGTCGCGCATATTGAAATTGCCGCTGGCAAGGTCAATTTTTGCGCGAAGAGTCATCCGACCGTCCTCAAACTCACCTGCACGCATACGCGCAAATAAGTCAAGACTCTCTTGCATCGGGCGGTCACGGTAGGGGCTGACGGCAGGGTGGGTGAGGTCACCGCGATTTTCGCGCACCTGATCGGGTGTCTGCTCGCAAACGTAGGCGAGTCCCTTTTTAATCAGACCGACCGCTTGCTCGTACATTACCTCGAAATAATCCGATGCGTAATAGAAGCGGTCATCCCAGTCATAGCCCAGCCAATGAATATCCTCCTGAATGGCGTCAACATATTCCTCGTCCTCTTTGGTCGGGTTGGTGTCGTCCATACGAAGATTGCAGATGCCGCCGTATTTCAGTGCGGTGCCAAAATCGATGCACAGCGCCTTTGCGTGGCCAATGTGCAGATAGCCGTTCGGCTCGGGAGGGAAGCGCGTATGCACTGCTTTGCCGTAGCAACGGCCGCCCTCTTTAAGCTCCTCATCGATAATGGCGTGAATAAAGTTGGTAGAAGTATTTTCAGACATAGCGTTTTCTCCTCAAACACGGTTTTCGAATATCTCAATTGCAGATTTTAGGCGCGCATTGACGGTTTCTTCTCCGAGCAACTGCATAATTGAGCAAAGATCGGGTGTGTTGCGCCGTCCGGTGATTGCCACGCGGATGACGGTGCTGACATCACCGACGTGCCCCTTAAATGCGGAAGGATCCGCCTTGTACGCCTTGACGTCAGGGCTGAAACCCAGTTTGTCGCAAATGCTCTTAACGGTATCAAACCACGCCTGCTTGTCCTCGGCAGCATTGTACACCTCGCTGTATGCCTTTAAAATAGCGGCGGCATCCTGCGGTGCAATGTTTTCGGGAAGCTCCAATGCGTTTTCGTAGGTTTCCTCAAAGAAATAAGAAACATACGCCGGCACGTCGCTCCAACGGGCAATATCCTTGCGCAGTTTGGCATTACCGCGGTCGATGGAGAAGATACCGACGGAATAGGCTTTGTCCTTTTTGAGCAGAGATGCAAAGGACGGAGCGTATTCGTCCGCCCATTTCTCTACCTGTTGTTCAACGGATTCGGCATCCATACGGGCGATAACGTTCTTACTGACGTCGTTGAGCTTGTCCAAATCAAACAATGCGCCCGATACGCTCATCTTTTTCAAATTAAATTTAAACTGTTTGCGTTCGGCAGTCGGGTTGGCGCGGCGCCATTCCTCAAAGTCGCTGTTGGCAATCGTGAGCAGATACTCCAACACACAATCGGCAGGGTATCCCTGCTGTGCATAGAAATGCATTGCCGCCTGCGGATCTTTTCTTTTGGAAAGCTTGCGCTTGTTGCCGTTATCCTCCACCATAATCGGGCTGACGTGTGCGAATTTGGGAGGCTTAAAGCCCAGCGTTTTGAACAGTTGCAGGTGCTTGGGCACGGATGAGATCCACTCGTCACCACGGATGACGTGGGTGGTACGCATCAGGTGGTCGTCTACGGCGTGCGCGAAATGGTAGGTGGGAATGCCGTCGGATTTAAGAAGCACAATATCCTCGTCATTCTCGGGCATCTCAATGGTGCCTTTAATCATATCGTCAAATTTGATACGATTTTGCTCGTTGCCCATTGAACGCAGGCGCACGACGTAGGATTCGCCGTTTTGGATGCGTTTGAGTGCTTCCTCTGTCGGGATATTACGGCACACGGCATATTGACCGTAGTAGCCGGTGCGATCTTTTTTCTGCTCTTGCTGTTCGCGGGCAGTCTGCCGTTGCTCCTCGCTGCAAAAACAAGGGTATGCCAAATCCTTAATAACCAAATCCTTAACGTAGGCGTGGTAGATGTCTGCGCGCAGACTCTGCTGATAAGGTCCGTAGTCACCTTGAATCACACCGGGGGCAACAAAGCCTTCGTCAATCGACAAGCCAAATTCGTTGATGCCTTTGAGAATGTCGTCTGCACCGCCCTCGACCTCGCGCTTTTTATCGGTGTCCTCTAAACGGAAGAAAAACACACCGTCGGTTGCATCCGCTGTCAGACGGTTGACCATCGAGGTGAAGAAGGTGCCGAGATGCAGATAACCGGTAGGTGAGGGAGCAATGCGCGTGACGCGCGCACCTTCCTTTACCGAGCGAACAGGGAAGAGTTCTTCATAGTCCGCCGGTGTTTTATCCACGTCCGGGAACATAGCATTTGCCAGTTTTTCATTGATAGACATACCGAACCTCCGCAAAAACCATTTTTATCGAATATATTTTACATTTATCTGTTGAAAAAGTCAATGCAAGTGTGCTATTATATAGGTAGTTTTTTCCGAGAATTTGATATTTCTCGGGTTTTAGAGAAGAGGTATCACGATGAGCGAAACACAACAACCGAAGATTGAACGCAAAAAACGGGTTTTGAGCTGTATCCAGCCGACGGGTGTCCCGACACTCGGCAACTATTTCGGCGCTCTGCGCAACTGGGTGCAGATGCAGGATGAGTTCGACTGCTTCTATGCCGTGGCGGATCTTCACGCGATTACGGTGCGGCAGGAGCCTGCGAAATTCCGCCAACAGATTATGGAAACCTTTGCCTTGCTGATGGCGATTGGTTTGGATCCCGAAAAGAGTCTACTGTTCGTGCAGTCGCAGGTGCCTGCACACGCACAGCTTTCGTGGATGCTGTCCTGCTGCACACAATTTGGTGAGTTGTCGCGTATGACGCAGTTTAAGGACAAATCCGCCAAGCACGCGGATAATATCAATCTGGGACTGTTCTCCTATCCTACGCTGATGGCGGCGGATATCCTGCTGTATCAGCCTGAATACGTACCCGTCGGTGCAGACCAGAAGCAACACTGTGAATTGACGCGCAATATTGCCGAGCGATTTAACGGCATCTATGGTAATACCTTTGTGGTGCCCGAGCCGTATATTATGAAAACGGGTGCGCGCGTGCGTTCCTTGCAGGATCCCACCAAGAAGATGTCCAAGTCGGACGAGAACGTCAACGCGTTTATCTCGTTGAAGGATGATAAGGATACCATCATCCGTAAATTCCGCCGTGCCGTAACCGACAGCGAGGCGCGTGTGTATTACGGTGAGGGCAAGGATGGCATTAACAACCTGATGGAGATCTACGGAGCGATTGTCGGCAAGTCTATGCAGGAAATTGAGCAAGAGTTTGAAGGCAAAGGCTACGGTGACTTCAAGTCCGCCGTCGGTGAGGCGGTTGCCGCCGAGTTAATGCCTATCCAAGAGCGTTTGCAGACG
This sequence comes from Acutalibacteraceae bacterium, assembly GCA_045596425.1. Lineage (GTDB taxonomy): Bacteria > Bacillota > Clostridia > Oscillospirales > Acutalibacteraceae > UBA5905. Next base: position 3,590 of record JAZOCH010000141.1, read on the forward strand.
CTGTTAGGCGACAAGGCGCAGCTTGAACAGCTGATGCGTACGGGTGCGGAACACGCCTCGTATGTTGCCGGACGTACGCTGGCGAAGGCGCAGAAGAAAATGGGATTTGTCCAACTGAATAAATAAACGCATCAAACGCCGGTAAGGTCAAACGCAGGGATCATTCCTTTGCCGCTGCTTTGCCGGCTTTGTGTATACCCGTCACAAATGCCGAGCGAGAACATATAATCGCGTATTTTATCGCATTCGCGGCGCGTGAGAGGGCGTTGCAACTCCTTGTGCGCCGACAAATCACCCATCGGCGTATATTGGAACATCAGACTCACCCAGAAGGCCTTCTTGTGCTGTGCCAGCCAGTCCAACACGGCCATGGATTCTTTTGTGTGCGCAGGCAGGACCAGGTGGCGGACAATCGTGCCACGACGAATAAGGCCGTTTTCGTCCAGCGATACCGGCCCTGTTTGACGCGCCATTTCTAAAATAGCGGCGGACGCGTATTGGAAGTAATTACTGACGCCGGAAAGCTTCTCGGCGATGTCGCTGTGGATGTATTTGCAGTCCGGCAGATACACGTCAATCAGTCCGTCCAACATCCGCAGCGTTTCAATACGCTCATAACCACCGGTATTATAAATAACTGGGATGCTTGGCTTGTAAAGTTCTAACGCTTTACACACGGAAACGGCGTAATGCGTGGGATTTACGAGGTTAATGTTGTGTACACCTTGTGCTTCCAGTTCGCGAAAAATCTCTGCCAGACGGTTGATGGTGATAGGTTTTCCATAATGCTCGCGGCTGATGGGTGCATTTTGACAGAAGACGCACCGCAGGGAACAGCCGGAGAAAAATATCGTTCCCGAACCGTTCTCACCGCTGATGCATGGTTCCTCACCAAAGTGGCGCGCCGCCCGTGCGATCACGGGTTGCGACGGCATACCGCAGACACCGCCGCTGTTTTCTGTTTCTGTGCGTATCGCGCCGCATTGCCGCGGACAAGCAGAGCACCGATATTCCGTCAATTCAATCACCTCGCAGTGTTCATATTGTATCAAAAATCGTCATACATTGCAATACAATCCGAAAGGAGCGCTTTCTATGTATTCTCTTGAAAATGTGGTAGCCAATCTTCGTAAAAATCATTTAAACCCACAGGTCGTTCCGTCGATGGTAGATGTTGTGCCGTTGATTGAACAAATCCTCAACGATGGTGACACTGTTGCGGTCGGAGGCTCGGTGACGTTGGATGAGACGGGGGTTATCGACCTTCTGCGCAACGGGAAATATCAGTTCTTGGATCGCTATGCGCAGGGCTTGACCCGTGAAGAACAGGAGGAAATTTTCCGCCGTTCGTTCTTTGCGGATACGTATATTTGTTCTTCCAACGCTCTTACCGAGCAAGGTGAACTGTACAACGTTGACGGCACGGGAAACCGTGTTGCAGCTATGGCTTATGGACCTAAGAGGGTTATTGTGGTGGTTGGAGTCAATAAGATTGTAAAGAATCTTGATGAAGCCGCTAAACGCGTGAAAACGTGTGCTGCGCCACCCAATACGCGGAGACTCGGTTTTGATACGTATTGCAACAAGGTCGGGCACTGTATGAAAGTGGATGGCACAATGACCGAAGGTTGTGCATCCGATATGCGTATTTGTTGCAGTTATCTGGTTACGGGGTATCAACGAAAGACGGATCGCATTCACGTGATTTTGGTGCAGGAACCTTGCGGATATTAAAAGCAGAGGCTGTCATCGACAGCCTCTGCTTCTTATTTGTGTTGCTCTGCATAGTGTAAAAGACTTGCTCGTTCGTTGGCAAGATGACCACGCATAACCTCGTCTAATAATTTGTTCAGCATATCGCCAAGTTTTCTGTCAGCCGAATACCCGATTTTCATCAAATCCTCGCCGCAAACGGCAAGATCTTTGATAGAAAAGCACGCGGCCTCGTCAATTAGCTCCTGCATTCGCGCAGAAATAGCGTTGAGCGCATTAATACGGTCTATCTTGTCGGGATGTTGCCCGTACACGTCCGCTTTTTGCACCTCAACTAAATCAAACGCAAGTTCCGTTCCCATGCGGTTGAGGACACGCTTGATGCGATAATCAGCAGGGGATAGGTCGTCATCGTGATGAAGAATCAATTTCTTCACTTTGTCGATGGTTTGACGATCAAATCGCAGACGCGTTAATGCCTGCTCGGCGATAGTGACGCTTACGGCAGGGTGACCGCTGAAATGGTCGATTCCGTTCTCGTCACGCGTGTAGCAAGCAGGCTTGCCGCTGTCGTGCAAAAGCATCGTCAACCGAAGAATCGGCTTTGGCGGCACGGCGAAAATGGTTTCTACCGTATGCTCGTAAACGGTCAGGAAATGGTACGGGTTGACTTGTTGAAGCCCGATGGTTGGGGCAATTTCGGGCAAAATCACCGCGAAAACGTCGGGAAACGCCAGCATAACCATACGCACGTAGTCGCCGCACAATAATTTCACCAATTCACACTGTATACGCTCGGCGGCAATGCTGCGCAGCAAGGGGGCCAGTCGGTGGATGGCCTTGGCAGTCATCTTTTCAATAGGGAAGCCAAGTTGCGCGGAAAACCGTAACGCGCGCAAAATGCGCAAAGCATCTTCGGTAAAGCGGTTTTCCGGATTGCCGACGCAGACGATTTGCTGCTTATCGAGGTCTGCTAAACCGGAATAGTAATCAACGATACCGCTTTGCGGATGATAGGCAATCGCGTTAATCGTAAAATCGCGCCGTGCAAGGTCATCGCGCAAATTGCCGGTAAACGTAACGCTGTCCGGATGGCGATTATCGGTATATTCACCGTCAATACGGTAGGTGGTGATTTCCAGCGGTTGTTCGTCAACGATTACCGTAATCGTACCGTGCTGTACACCCGTGGGGATAACGCGGCAATCCGAAAACACCTGCATAATTTGCTCAGGTAGAGCATTGGTTGTAATATCCCAGTCGTTCGGCTGTCGCCCCAGAAGCGAATCGCGCACACAACCGCCAACAACGAACGCCTCAAAGCCGCTGTTATTCAATTTTTCCAGTGCGTTTGTGACGGAGCGTGGCAGGGTCATAACACAACCATCCTTTTAACTTACATTTTGTGTCCGTGTTGAAGCAGTAAGCGTTGTTTTTCGTCCCAAAGCTTCTGCGACAGGTCGACATAGTATTTGTGTGGGTTCTCAAAACGCAGAACTTCGTCCCAAATGGTGTCCATTTGTTCCTTACAGTATGTGCGGATATCCTCGACGGAGGGGGATTCGTATACACATTCACCGTTCTTAAACAACGGCACTAACAACGGCACAGCGCGGAAATTCGTCAACGTCTTGCGTTTCCAGATGTGTTCGGGGTCGAAGATCTCATACGGCTGCGTGTCGTCGATGGTTTCATCGTGCATAGTGATCACATCCGCAATCGCCTTGCCGCTTTCGCGCTCATACAAGCGCCACAGTTTTTTGAAACCGGGGTTGGTGATTTTTGCGATGTTTTCGCTGACTTTGATCTTGGGAATAATCTCGCCGTCTTGCTCGACGGCGGCAAGCTTGTATACACCGCCGAACACGGGTGCGCTGGATGCGGTAATCATTCGTTCGCCGACACCAAAGCTGTCCACACACGCGCCTTGCCGAATCATATCTTGAATGATATATTCATCCAGCGAGTTGGATGCGGTAATTTTACAATCGGGGAAGCCTGCTTCATCCAGCATTTTGCGCGCTTTCTTGCTCAAATAAGTGATGTCGCCCGAATCAATGCGTATGCCGCGCGGACGGTGTCCGTTCGGAACGAGCACCTCGTTAAAAACACGAATGGCATTCGGTATGCCCGATTTGAGGACGTTATAGGTATCCACCAACAAGGTGCAGGAATCGGGGTAGGTGGTTGCATACGCCTTAAACGCTTCGTATTCGGAATCAAAGAGCTGTACCCAGCTGTGTGCCATCGTGCCAAGTGCAGGAATGCCGAATTCGCGGTCAACGATCGTACAAGCAGTACCGGTGCATCCGGCAATATAGGAGGCACGCGCGCCGTATATGGCGCCGTCGCAGCCTTGCGCACGACGGGAGCCAAATTCCATAACGGGACGCCCTTGCGCGGCACGGACAATACGGTTGGATTTTGTGGCAATGAGGGATTGGTGGTTAACCAGAACCAATATCATCGTTTCGATAAACTGCGCCTGCATGGCCGGACCGCGTACGGTGACGATCGGCTCGTGGGGAAAAATAGGCGTACCTTCGGGCACCGCCCACACATCGCAGGAAAACTTAAAGTTGCGCAGATATTCCAAGAACTGCTCGTTAAACAGCTTCTTTTCACGCAAATAAGCAATATCCTCATCCGTGAAAGTCAAATCCTTGATATAACGGATAACCTGTTCGACGCCGGCCATAATGGCTAATCCGCCGCCGTCGGGAATTGTACGGAAGAACATATCAAAATAGACGGTTCTTTCGCCGTTACCCGTGCAGAAAAAACCGTTTGCCATGGTGATTTCGTAGAAATCCGTCAGCATCGTCAGATTGTTTTTAGACAATAGATTGGTATTTTCCATTCGTTTAGCATTCCTTTCCGGATACAACCATCATTTAGGTGATTATAGCACTAATTGATCGGTTCGTCTACTATTTTACACAAAAAACTCCCGAACACAGCAAATTTGTGTGTTCGGGAGAGGGTTACAGTGTTTTGACTAATTCTTTTAAATACGCGGCAAACTCTTCGCGCATATCAACTCTTGCAAGAGCGACCTCGCAGTTCGCTTGTAAGATACCGAGCTTGTTGCCCATATCGTAACGCGTGCCAATGTAATCAACACCCATCATATTGCCGTTCTTAGCCTGCACACACATAGCGTCGGTGAGCTGGATCTCTCCGCCTGCGCCGGGCTTGGTGTCGGCTAGAATATCAAAAATATCCGGCGTAAGAACGCAACGTCCAAGGATAGAAAACAAGGACATTACCTTGTCGGGAGACGGCTTCTCAATCATATCCGAGACGGCATAGACGTTGTCGTGAGCAGGGGACACAGCCAGCGAGCAATACCGCACAATCTGTTCGGGTGTAACCTGCTTGATACCGACAACGGATTTGCCGAATTCTTCATAAACGCGGCAAAGCTGACCGCACACGGGGTCGTCACTGATGATAACGTCGTCGCCGTACAACACCGCGAATGGCTCATCGCCGACAAAGGATTTGGCACAGGCAACGGCGTGACCGAGGCCTTTGGTCTCTTTTTGACGGATAAACTGAATGTTTGCCATTGAGGAAAGTTTAAGCACCTCTTTCAGCATATCCGTTTTGCCGCTTTCTGCCAGCCGCTGTTCCAATTCGATACTGTGATCGAAATGGTCTTCGATAACACCTTTTCCGCGGTTGGTAATGATCAGAATGTCCTCAATGCCGGCGGCAACCGCTTCCTCAACAATGTATTGAATAGCCGGTTTGTCAACAATCGGGAGCATTTCCTTCGGCATAGACTTTGTTGCCGGAAGTACGCGCGTTCCCAATCCGGCCGCAGGAATGACCGCTTTTTTTACCTTTCCCATAAAATCCTCCTGAGTTATTACAAAACAAACATAAGCAAAATTTGTGTAATGAAATACTGAGCAAAATATCCGATGATGGTCACGGCAATCGAAGTACCGCCGAGGGTTGAAAGCTCACCGGATGTCAGATCGGGGGTGTGTTCGCGCGCGGTTTGTATTTTACGCTTGCAATGGTCGCGATACAGGCGATTACCGAACAAAGCAACCCCGATCGAAATCGCCATCTCTAATACAGACAACAAGAAAATTGCAAAGAGAAAATATCGATTGGACGGAACCGTCATCGCTGTCTCGACAAAAGAGTATATCTCAGCGTAAGTTGTATTGTTTGTGAAACCGATTGCATTAAAGGCGAATTGTGTTAAGGTAACCTGTGCGATGTCCAGCAACATCACCAGCACACCAAATGCATACATCTTACGATACAACAGCCAGAACGGGCCAAAAATAAACGCTGCCCAATTCCAAGAAGCGCTGCTGTTGTTGCGCGCCATACGCTGAAAACGGGGGACGTAATAAGTTGCCTTTAAACCAACAAATGCGCTCACATCTTGTGACGATACACCGTCAATTTCGCTGTTATCGGATGTTTGCGCGGGCTGTTGCGTGCTGCGGAACGGCTGATATTCGTTGTAAGGTGAGCTTGTGTGAACAGCGCTTTGCCATTGTTCGTCGATTTTCAGCGGTGCGCCGCAGTGCTGGCAGAATTCGGCAAACTCAGCGTTGGGAGTGCCGCAATTCGCGCAAATCTGATGGGGATGATTGCTTGCGCGGTTATCTTGCTTTTGGTTAACCGTTTTAGCGGCTTTGTCGCGGCTCCACTGTTCCTCCGTGTTGTGCAAGTGCGCAAGATGACAATGTCCTTCCTGCATCCAACAAGCACGATGGTGGGGAAGTCCGCATTGCGGACAAAAAACAACATCCTCATTTTCGCTGAAAGGCTGTCCGCAAATCGGGCAGCTGTATCCTTCGTAAAAATACAATAGCCTCACTCCATTCAAGGCATATTATACCGTATGATGCTGTCTGTCGCAACATAAAAAAGGGAAATTTATAAAAATTTCATATTTATTTACGATTTTTAAGCATAAAAGCGCCGTCTTGACTTGATATTTTTCGTATAAAAAAGTATAATATAACAAATCAATGAAAAAGGGTGGTCGTGTTGAGCAAAGCACGCGAATTTTTTGAATCTGTTGCCGATAAACGGGTAGTTATCTGCGGAATCGGTAATAATAACATACCGGTAATTTATACATTTCTCAAAAACGGCGCTAAGGTTATTGCCTGTGATAAGAGAACGGCCGAGGATCTTGGCGATGTTGCAGGGCAACTATTGGCTGCCGGCGCTGAATTGCGTTTAGGGGAAACGTATCTCGACGATTTGGATGCAGACCTCATCTTGCGGACGCCGGGAATGAAGCCGTATTTGCCGCAATTTGAGGCGGCTCGCGCACGCGGCATTACCGTTACCTCCGAGATGGAGTTGTTCTTCGATTTGTGCGAAGCACCCATTTATGCCGTGACGGGTTCGGATGGAAAAACGACCACCACCACCATCGTGGCAGGCTTACTGGATGCTGCCGGTATTAAGACGTTTGTCGGTGGTAATATCGGTCGTGCGCTGCTGCCGTACGTTGAGGAAATTCGCGCGCAGGACGCCGCTGTGGTGGAGCTTTCCAGCTTTCAGTTAACCAACATGAAGCAATCGCCGCACGTGGCGATTGTAACCAACGTAGCGCCCAATCATTTGGATTGGCATACGGATATGCAGGAGTATATTGACGCCAAGCATAATTTGGTGCTTCATCAGAATGGTAATGATCGCGCCGTGCTGAATGCCGATAACGCCGTTACCGCTGCCTTCTCTGATGGCGTAAACGGTGATTTGTGGCAATTCTCTCGCCGTGGAGCAGTGAAAAAAGGGTGTTACCTTGATGCTGAGCGCCGAATTGTTGTACGCGATAATTCGGGCGACCACATTGTCATGCACGCGGACGATATCCGTATCCCCGGTGAGCACAATATCGAAAACTATATGGCGGCAATTTGCGCAACCTGGGGTAAGGTGAATGCAAACGACATTCAGCATTTTGCTCGTTCTTTTGGTGGCGTGGAGCATCGCAGTGAGCTTGTTCGGGAGCTGAACGGTGTGCGCTGGTACAACGATTCCATCGGTTCCAGTCCCTCGCGCACCATAGCCGGATTAAAGGCGTTTAAACAAAAGGTTATTCTCATTGCCGGCGGTTATGATAAACATATCCCGTATGAGCCGATGGGGCCGATAGCCGCGAAGAAAGTTAAAACCGCTATTCTTATGGGCGCAACCGCCGATGCTATTGAACGCGCCATTCGTGCGCATAGCGACTTGCCGATTGAGCGTGTTGCATCGATGGATGAAGCGGTAGCGAAAGCCTATGAGTTGGCAGCCGACGGCGATATTGTGTTTATGTCACCTGCCAGCGCCAGCTTTGATATGTATAAAAATTTCGAGGTGCGCGGTAACCATTTCAAATCCTTGGTCAATGCATTGCCCGAGAAATAAAGGAGACTGTATGGAAACAATGTTGAGCGAGTTGCGTTCCCTTTGCTGTGCGGATAATGATGCGATTTTTCACGTTGCCGCAGAATTAATAAAACCGTATGTCGATGAGATTCAACAGGATGCGATGGGAAACCTCCTCGCTTGGCGTCGTGCGGATAATGACGGTGCACCCACGGTGATGTTGGAGGCGCATCTTGATGAAATCGGATTTATGGTAACACACATTGATGAGCGTGGCTTTGTGTTTGTTTCGCCTGCCGGCGGCGTAGACAAACGCGTGTTGTGTGCACAAAGAGTGACGATATACGGTAACGAGCCGATTATCGGCGTTTTTTCCTCGGTGCCGCCGCATTTGGCTACGTCTGACGGGAAACTTGCGGATGTTACGGAAATGTCTATTGATACAGGTCTGGATGGAAAAACCGCTAACGAGATGATTCCGCTTGGCTCACGTGTTGGGTTTTTGCCGAATTTCCGCGCACTTAACCAATCGGTCGTGACATCAAAAGGCTTGGATAACCGTAGCGGAATGGCGGCCGTTCTGCATTGCCTGAGAAATCTGAAAACCCGTGGAGTTACCGTTGCAGTTGCGTTTTGCGTGCAAGAAGAGCTTGGCTGTCGCGGAGCTGAGGTGGCTGCCAGAATTATTCGACCCGACTATGCTTTGGTAACGGATGTATCCTTTGCCGCGACGGCGGATTCAGACGTGCGCCGCTGCGGAGAAATGCGTAAAGGGGTTATGCTTGGTATTTCGCCTGTGCTTGATGAAGAATTGCGCCGCGAGCTGGATAACTTAGCGAAAAAAGGCGATATTCCTTATCAGTACGAGGTGATGGCTGAAACAACAGGCACGAATGCCGATTGTATCAGTACCACCGGCCATGGAGTGAAAACAGCGCTAATTTCCATTCCTTTGCGGTATATGCATACGCCTGTGGAAACAGTGGATATGCAGGATATTGCCGCTGTTGGCGATTTAATAGCGGCTTGGATTAACGAGAAAGGAGCGCAAATCAATGGATAAACAACGCTTATTTGATTTGTGCTCCCTTGACGGTGTTTCCGGCAGAGAGCACGCTGTACGCGAGTATATACTGAAAGCATTGGATTCTATGGAAACGCCGAAGGACGTTACCGTAGATGCTATGGGGAATGTTTTGGTTCATCTGTACGGGAAAACCCCTGCCGACAAAATCGTTCTGTTCGATGCGCATATGGACGAGGTCGGCTTTCTTATCACGCACATTAATAAAGATGGCACACTTTGTTTTGATACCGTTGGCGGCATTGATAAATCCGTACTGTTCGGCCAGCGCGTGCGTATGGGTGATGTTTATGGTGTTATCGGCGGTAAAGCGATACACCAATGCGTGGCAGAGGAAAAGGAACGCGTGCCATCGGTAGAAAGTATGACCATCGATATCGGTGCGCGTGATGAAGAGAGTGCAAGATCGCTTGTTGAAATAGGGCAGGGGGGTACGTTCGCCGCCGAGACACAAGAGATGCAGAACGGCTACCTTGTCGGAAAAGCGTTGGATGACCGTGTAGGGTGCGCGCTGTTGCTTTCCTTGGCAGAGGATCAGCCTCTGCGTGATGTTTGGCTCTCTTTCTCTGTGCAGGAGGAGGTCGGTTTGCGCGGCGCTAAAATTATTGCCGAGGAAATACAGCCGCAAATTGCCGTGGCGGTGGATTCAACTACGGCTGCGGATATTGCGGGTTGTACGGATAAAAATTGTGTATGTCGCGTAGGTCGTGGGGCTGTTGTCTCGTTTGCTGACCGTGCAACGGTATACGATGCAGAGCTTTACCAATTTATTCGCACGCTGGCTGAGAAAAACGGTATCGCTACACAAACGAAAAACAAGATTGCCGGTGGAAATAACGGCGCATCCTTGCAGCGTGGCCATTTCGGCGCTAAAACAGCCGCGATTTCTCTGCCTTGCCGTTATATTCATTCGCCGTCTTGCGTAGCCAATATGACGGATATCGAAACGATGGAGAAGTTGCTGAAACTTCTTGTCAATGAGTTGACGGCCGTATGATACGACAGGCAAACGAAGGCGATTTCGCAAGAATTATTACCTCAGAAAGTGCTTTACGCATACACGCGTTAAAATCCGCCTACGGATTATCCGTGCCGTTTATTCAGTATTTCTCGGATGGGGAAGGGACAATCGCTTCCATCGTGGATGGGCAGTGTACGCTTTCTGCTGATAAACCACTGAGCGATGAATGGCTTATATTTCTGCAAATGCAGCCGCACGTATCTTGCGTACACACTGAGCTGCATACGGCAGATCAACTAGCCGAGTTGTACCAAACTCCTTGTAAAAACGGCGTGGTTATGCGGTTTGACGGCGTGTCAAGTGGTACAACTTTACACGACGATATACTGCAAAACCCATCATTACGAGATGTTTACGCATTGCAAAAAGCTGTTTTTGCCGATTTTTTGCGGTTTGACGGGTGGTATGTCGATGTGTCGCATCGTGTTCGACACGGTGTATGTCATATTACGGCAAAGCAACAGGATGAGAAGCTTGTCAGTGTAGCAATGACGGTGGCAGAAACCGATGGATTTGCACTTATCGGCGGAGTAGCAACCTTGGATGCTTATCGGTCGAGAGGCTTTGCAACGGAATGTATACAAGCTCTTTTGGGAAGACTCTCACAACAGACAGTACTTATCGCTCCGAGTGATGAGCATTCCGCTAATTTATACAAACGTTTAGGATTTGTTCCTTGGGGGACGTGGGCGGAGATTTCTCTGCTGTAATAGGAGGCAAAATCATGGATACAACATTTTTTTCGGTGGACGAACGGCTGGCACAACTGTCTGATGAGGCAGAAAGCCAAGCGAAAGAGGCGTTTGCTCGCATAGAGGAGATCGCGGAGTATAACCAACAAAAAGTTCTGTCTGCGTACATTCGCCACAATGTCAGCGAGAGTCATTTTATTCCGACGACGGGCTACGGCTACGGCGATCGCGGTCGTGATGCGTTGGATGCTATTTTAGCGGATATTATGGGCGCAGAGGATGCACTTATTCGCCATAGCATTGTTTCCGGCACACACGCAATCACCATCGGTCTATTCGCTATGCTCCGTCCGGGTGATACACTGTTAGCGGCAACGGGCGCTCCGTACGATACGCTCGAACAGGTCATCGGCCATAAAGTTCCTGCGGCAGGTTCGCTGGCGGAGTACGGTGTTGCGTATGAGCAAGTAGAGCTCGCCGAAGAAGGAACGCCCGATTTATTAGGGATTCAAGAGGCGTTGCGTGCGAATAACACCATTCGTGTAGTACATATTCAACGTTCTCGCGGATATAACACACGTCCCAGTCTGACCATTGAATGGATCGAGCGTATTATCAAAGCTGTGCGTGCGATTCGTCAGGATGTCATCGTATTTGTGGATAATTGTTACGGTGAATTTGCGGAGCGGTTAGAGCCTTGTCAGGTGGGCGCAGATCTCATTGCAGGCTCTCTCATTAAGAATCCAGGCGGCGGTATTGCAGAAAACGGTGGGTATCTTTGCGGAACCAAGGAATGCATCGAACAATGTTCTTACCGTATGACAACCCCCGGATTGGGCCGTGAGGTTGGTGCATCGCTCGGTCATAACCGTTCTTTATATATGGGTCTTTTCCAAGCGCCGCACGTGGTAGGGGAGGCGATGAAAACAGCTGTATATGCTGCGGCACTGTTCGAACAGCTCGGCTATCACGTATCACCAACCGTAAACGAAACGCGCGGTGATATTATTCAAACCGTGTTTTTAAATAATTCCGAAAGCTTGATCGCTTTTTGCCAAGGTATGCAGAAAGGCGCACCGGTTGATGCGTTCGTTATTCCGGAGCCGTGGGATATGCCCGGATATACCAGTCAAGTTATTATGGCGGCAGGAGCGTTCACGATGGGTTCATCCATCGAATTATCCGCCGATGCGCCGCTTCGCGAGCCGTATGCCGCGTATATGCAGGGTGGACTCAACTACGCCAGTGGCAAAATCGGTGTACTGTTAGCTGCACAGTCAATGCTGGAACGTGGTTTATTGTTTCAATAATCACTATAATAGGGGATGCACAACCAAACGAACACCTGCCAATAATTTGATATAACTATACTAAATTAATATTTAATATAGTTTAGGGTAGAGGTTTGGGCGAAAATTTTACTGAAAGGCGTTGGTTGGCTTGAATAAGGCATATTTAACGGAGTGTCCTACTGTTTTACGGGATTATCTCGGATATATGGAAACGATTAAAGGTCGTTCCGAAAATACCGTTAACGGTTACTTTATCGACCTTCGTACGTTCTTTCGTTTTTTATTAATACAGCGTGGCGTTGTTTGTGAATCTCCCGATACGCAGCCGGATATTCGTTTAGTTGATTTGGAGCTGTTACGTTCCGTCAGTTTAAATGATTTGTTTGAGTTTATGAACTATACCAAAAGCGATCGCGCTAATACAAATGTTACGCGCGCGCGCAAGGTTTCCTCTTTGCGCCGTTTCTTTTATTATTTATGTGATGTCACCCATCAGATTGACGATAATCCTGCCAAGAATCTAAGCTTACCAAAACTCCCATCCCGTATGCCGCAGTATCTGACATTAGAGCAATCGTTAGAATTGCTGAATTTGGCAAATACTGGTAAACACGCCGAAAGAGATTATTGTATACTGACATTACTGCTAAATTGCGGTCTTCGCCGTGCGGAATTAGCCGGATTGAACCTGTCGGATATTCGCAGTGATAACAGTTTGCGTGTTATCGGTAAAGGTAACAAGGAACGCACAGTATACTTGAACGAAGCGTGTCAAAAGGCGTTGGCTGCCTATCTGCCTAAGCGTCCTATTGAGGGTACCAAGGATAAAAAAGCTTTGTTTTACGGCCATACAAAGGATCGAATCAGCCTGCAAGGTGTGCATTATATTGTCAAGGGTTATTTAAAACAAGTTAACGGCGCCGAGGAGTATTCTGCGCACAAGCTTCGCCACACAGCCGCAACACTGATGTATCAGCAAGGTGGCGTGGATGTGCTGGTGCTTAAAGAGATTCTTGGACATAAAAATCTTGGTACTACTGAAATCTACACACACACATCAACCGAGCAATTAAAAAAGGCGGCGGCATCATCACCGCTTGCCAAGGTTGAAAATAAACGTAAAAATACCGACGAACAATAATAAAACAAGCCCGACATATTCGTTAGTTCGGGCTTGTTTTTTATTTGTTTAATGGCAAAATTTCATCTGCTAGAAGTCGGAAAATTTCGGTTGCTTTTGTTTGGGATGTATCGGAATCCTCAACCAGTACGCACACGGCATATTGCGGATTGTGCACCGGAAAATATCCGACAAACCAGCTTTGCACGACACGGCGCCCGTCGATGATTTGACCGGTTTCTGCCGTGCCGGTTTTTCCGGCGGCTAAGCAGTTGGTCGGTGACGCAGAGTGTCCGGTTCCTTCTTGTACGGTTAATTCCATCATTTCTTGTAATAAATGCGCTGTGTCGAGGGAGATAATCCGCTCGCCTCTCCCCTTTTCACTGCTCGAAAAATGTTGCTTTTCATCCACAAAGCCTTTAACCAGCGTTATTGGGGGCATAAATCCATCATTAGCCACTGCACAGGCAATGCGTGTGAAATGCAAGGGTGATGCCATCAAGTACCCTTGGCCGAACGACAAATTGGCAAGAGCCGCCCGTGACGTCTGGATATCGCGTAATTGCGGTAATAAAGCCGCAGGAGCCTGCAACCCATCTGCTAAACGAATATTGTTTGATAACCCGAATTTCCCTGCCATCGCCAGCAGTGTATCTCCGCCAACCTCTTGCGCGAGTTGAATATAGTATAAATTACAGGATTGCGCAAATCCCTCATACATCGTTAACCGTCCGTGTCCCAGACGGTTATGGCAATGGAATCGTGTACCGTCAACGTCGAGAAACCCCTCACACGTAAAGCTTGTATTGGCAGAAATGCCGGATTCCAACGCTGCGGCTGTCGTAACGATCTTAAATATCGAACCGCAATCAAACAGCGATAAAGCACGATTTAGCAGTGCTCCGTTATCGGTATTAATGCTGTCCGCTATGGTTTGCGGCTGATAAGACGGGTAACTAGCCATAGCTAGAATATCGCCGCTGTGAGGCTCCATAATCACTACGGCACCTTTATCTAAACGCTCTTCACACACGTTTTCGGTTACTTCTTGCAGGTTTTTATCCAATGTCAGCACAACGCCACCGACAGAGTTTTTAGTCGTATCGGTGACGTCGGGTGAAACGCCGTACAGTAGGTTGCCGCGCCCGTCAACGCCGAAGGACGCGGTGGCTTTGCCGCTGTATTTATTTAAATACGCATCAAATGCCGACTCGATTCCCGTCAACCCATACGACCCACCGGCGTCCAGATAGCCGATAATATGAGGCGCTAACAATCTTTCCGAATAGCGCACAGGCACCCAGAACAACCGCATACCATCCTGAAAACCAATGGGTTTCGTTAGCCGAACACTAGCCGGAACGCCTTTGGAAAGCTGGTCGCGCAGTGAAGTGAATTCCTGAATAGTCGTCGCACTGTTTACGTGCGCCAACAGTGTTTCGGAAGGAATCATTGCAGCGCGATATTCGTGTGTATCGTTGACCAGTGGTATAAGTGCGGTGTCGTAGATGGTTCCGCGCGTAGTTGCCACCGAAACCGTCCACCGATTTTGCGACGCCGCAGCCTGAGCCGGCTGCGCGCGTACAATATACCATAATCGAACAGCGATTCCTGTCAGCAAAACCATAACAAAGGATAAAATCACCCAGCATTTTCGACGCATAACATCCCACCTTTTTGGTTATAGGATGCTCTACGTCAGGAAAATTATGCAATTACTGTTCTTTGTTAAAGCGGAATAACGTGCCTTTTTTCATCGGTTGCTTGCAGGGTACCCACACCGTCATCGTGGGATGCGGTGCCGAGGAAATCGGCAATCGCTCATTGTTTTCCATATGCTCAACTGTAAAGTTGAACGGCTTTCCACTCACCGGAAGCACATCCAACGTATCTCCGACAAAGAAACGGTTACGCTGACTCAATTTCAGCCATCCATCCTGCCAATCCTGTACAACGGCCGCTACCTCGTATGAGCGAATATAACCGCCTGCTTTTAAATATTGCGAAGGTTTCCCATAATAAAAGCCTGTTCCGTAAGGACGGTGGCTAATTTTGTTCAGTTCCTCGACGATCCATTCCTCGGGACAGTAGGCTTCTGAAAAGTTTGATGCCACATAGCCGTCAACGGCGTTACGGTAGGCGTTGGCTGTTACAGCGGTATAATAAGCCGATTTGGCTCTACCCTCGATTTTCAGCGAAGCGATTCCTGATTGTGCCAAATCCGCGATATGCTCAATCATATTCATATCGTTCGCATTAAACAGATACGAACCATCGCTGTCCTCCAACAGAGTCATCGGCTGGTCAGGCCGTGTTTCTTCAATAACGCTGTATTTCCAACGGCAAGGTTGAGCGCACTCACCGTGATTGGCATCCCGTCCCGTCAGATAGTTGGAAATGACGCATCGTCCAGAAAAGGACATACAAATTGCGCCGTGAACAAACGCCTCCAATTCGAGCTCAGGCGGTGTGTTCGCACGGATTTCTCGGATTTCTTCCATGGACAGCTCGCGCGCCAGTACAACGCGACTGGCGCCCAAATGATACAAAAATGTTGCCGCTGCGTGATTGACAACGCCAAACTGCGTCGATATGTGCAACGCACAATGCGGTGCGTACTGTTTAGCCAGCTCCATTACGCCAAAATCGCTGATAATCAACGCATCAACACCAATGGAGTCTAGATATGCAAAATATGCGGGTAGCTCCACTAAATCCTTATTGCGCGGAAGAATATTGCAGGTTACATACAACTTGCGGTTAAGAGCGTGCGCTTTTTTAACCGCAAGAGCCAGTTGCTCGCGCGTAAAATTCGCACTGGCCGCGCGCATACCGAATTTTTCACCTGCCAGATACACGGCATCAGCGCCAAAAGTCAAAGCGGCGTCCAACCGCTCCATATCCCCTGCCGGCGCCAGTACCTCCGGAATGAGTTTTTTTACCATTTTTTAGCCTCCAACGAACATAGAAAAAGCCGGAGATAATCTCCGGTCTTTTTCTTAACCATACATACCGATTTTATATTTTCGGCAAATCGCAACGTGTTGAGAATAGGTCTTAGAGAAGTAAGTGATGCCCGTGTCATAATCCGTGGCGAAATAATAACAATCCGCATATTCAGCGGCATCCGACGGGTTCAGCGCCGCTTGAATCGCCATCAGTCCGGGATTATTGATGGCACCAACCGGTAAGCCTTCACGCACATACGTATCATAAGGGCTGGTTGTGACCTGAACGCCAGAAATACTGGGCAGAATGCCGTTAATGTAATCTCTGGTTGAGTCGCATTGCAGTTTCGGAAATCCGGAATTGGGCTGCATACGGTTCGTCAGTACACGGGAAACGCCAAGCATATCATTTGGTAATCCTGCTTCGCCTTGGATGACCGAAGCAAAAATAATTGCCTCATCAATGGTCCATCCCTTAGCGGAAATTTGCTGACGAATCTCCGCGGTCAGCTTGCTGTTAAAGTTACTCAGCATACGCTCGACGACCATTTCACCCGTACTGCCGACGTAAAAATTGTATGTATCGGGGAAAAGGTATCCTTCCAAACGATAAATGCGGCCAACATGTTGTTCTCCATCCGCGGCCGTGGGTATCGCCTTGACAAAATCGTAATCAAATTCGCCGTTGACGACAGCGTTATAGAAATCAGCCTCTTCACAAATTTCTTTTTCCGCCAACAGACGCGCAATTTCTTCTACCGTGTATCCTTCGGGAATGGTGACGTTGACATTTGCTCGCGGCGTGGAGGTCTGCAATTCCCGAACGATTCCCGAATACCCCATATCGGAGGACAGCATAAAGGTGCCCACTTGCCACAAACCGTCCGCCTTAGCAAGCTTGGCGTGTATACGGAAGAACAGCGCGTTTTCGATCAGCCCTTTTTCTTGCAGAATATCGGCAATCTGCGCCGTATAAGCACCGTGTGGGATTTCTACGTCCACCAGTTGTTCATTGCCGCCGATACCGCTGGACTCAAAGAAATACAGCAGTCCGACACATGCAATCAGTGCTGATGACAGCGCCACAAATAACACATACAATACACGTCTTAGGCGCTTGTTCTTCTTTTTGGGTTTTGTGAGGGGTGCCTCGGTGGATATTATCTCGACAGGAGGCTCGATAGCTGTCGGTGTATAGGTCTCCTCTTCTATATCAGCCGGAGTGTTAGCGACGATATCCTCAACATCGAGATTGAGAGAAAACTCTTTAATTTGCTCTTCGCGTTTTTTACGCGCATCTTCCAAGAGAGCTTCGGTCGGCTCGGAGGCAACATCATTCTGAATGTTGTCAACGTCCTTGCGGCGTTCAATATCTTTAAGAATGTCATCAACAGGTGTATTCTCTCTGTCCATCATCACCTCTCCTTTCTGGCGCGGTTGACCGTGCGGCGCAAATAGCTTTCCGTTACCAGCAATTCCACCGGTCGGTCATAACGACCGTGCGGTAAGCTGCGCTGTACACAGTTAGCGTAACAGATGCCGATAATATTCCCTTCAAAACGCGATAAAAAGCGGTCGTAATACCCTTTTCCGTAACCCAAGCGGAACCCAGACCAATCATAGCTGAACGCAGGGACTATACACAGTCCGCGCGAGAAATCCGTCATTAGTTCCGTTTTGTTCGGGTTCGGCTCCAAGACGCCGAATGAACCGGGCTCCAAATCCTCCATCGAACGGATATAATAGAATTCCATATTCCGTGTGCCTTCCACACAGCGCGGTACGGCAACCCGTTTCCCGTCAAGTAAGGCTTGGGTAATGATGGAATGAGTATCCACCTCAATGGATGTTGATACATACGTTAACAGCGTATGGTTCTTTTCGTATTGCCACAGTCGGCGAACCTGCTGCGCAATCGCTTCGTCGCAACGTTTTTTCTCTTCCTCGGTCATAGATGTGCGTATATTGCGGTATTTCTCGCGCAACGCCGCCTTGACCGGACGAATATCGGTCAACGGCATTGTATCGCACCTCGTATTTCCTCGGACTTTTCTTCTCCTGCTAAAATGGTAACCAACGCCAATGCAAACTCTAATGCAACTCCGGCACCCTTGGCGGTGAGGAAGTTGCCGTCCAACACCACGGAATCGCTGGATATAATGGCTCCTGAAAGCGCATCCTCAAAACCGGGGAAACAGGTTGCTCTGCGCCCTCCAAGGTAACCTGCGTGTCCGAGAATCGAAGGTGCGGCACAGATGGCGGCTACCGGT
>JAZOCH010000142.1:0-7593 GCA_045596425.1 Acutalibacteraceae bacterium
AACAGTTGTAATTACATTACTTTTAGTCTTTTTTACCCCAACTTACACTACTTTTAGTCGCTCTTTCTGTTTCGTGGCGAGGGAGCTGCGAGAAGCCTCCTTATTTTGAGCGATAGTGAAAAATAACAATGAGGTCGGCGAAGCCGAACTCAGGGGTTCTAAGTCCCTCCTTCTCCGCCAGAAAAAAGCCTATGCGTTGTATCAAAGCATAGGCCTTTTTCAACGAAATAAATCCTTGCGGATTTGTGAAATACGCTGCGCGTGTGAAATATTGCTTCGCAATGTGAAATACCTGCGGGCGTGGGTGGATTTATTTCATTTCACTTTCTGCGCCAGCAGAAAATTTCACAATTTACAAAGTGAATTATTTCACATTTGCCGCAAGGCAAATATTTCACTTTTCACCGCAACTTTGATACAAGTTGCGGTTATTTTCTTTTTGTGGTATAATGAGGAAAAGGCGGTGACAGTATGATAAATATTTCCGAAAAACTTTATGACGCAGTAAAAGTAATAATTGCGAATTGGAACGAAGATGGTATTTATGCCATTTCGTTCTTTGTGTATTCGAACGAAGCGTATGAATATAACGGATTCAGTAACGTGTCATCGTTTGCCGTTAGTTATAACACTGAAGATGACTGCGAGGGTGTGGGGCAATATGACGAGGAGCGTTGGAACTATGCTTTCTGGCGACAGGATGAAACATCTGTAATTGATCCGGACAACCCAAATGAATTGACCGATCTTCTGTTTGATTGGTACAAGGAGAACGGTATTGATAACATCGGTGAAGAAGACAAAGACTGCTATGATGAAGATTGTAACTATATCGGAAGAGGTCCGGTAGGACATTATGAATTATTAACACTTGTTTCCGGAGTTGCTAAACGCTTGCAACAAGAAGCTTTTATTGAGAAAAAATTTGGTCGAAAGCTTCCTGTTATTATTCATGGTCTTGAATATGCATGGTATGATATTGAAGCAACGAAAAATGCAAATATTAACGGAGAAGCGGATACTTTTTTGATGGCAATGAAAGAACTGAGGATGTGCTAATTCTTGTTTAGATTTTCATTTGTACCCTCTAAACCCGATTTGCACCCCTTTTGACCTAAAATGCACCCCCTAACCTCAAAAAGGGGTGCGTTAATTTAGAGTTAGGGTTAATCTTTTGAAAGAACTTGGACCCGAGCGCCCATTTTTATTAAAAACTTTTGGTATTTTCTAAAATACCGTGTACAAATGCATTGATTAGTGCTATACTGTTCGCGATGCTTATTTAAACGATGTTGTAAGGAGAATGAAGGATGGTTATTCCGGTTTTGTTATTGTTGCTTGGCTTTGTGTTACTTATTAAGGGCGGTGATTGGTTCGTTGACGGTGCAACGGGTATTGCCCGTCGGTTCCATTTGCCTGAGATACTGATCGGCGCGACGGTTGTTTCCATCGGTACGACACTGCCGGAGGTGATGGTGTCGGCAGGTGCGGCGATGCAGGGGAGTGGCTCCATTGCGTACGGTAACGCAATCGGCTCCATTATCTGCAACACGGCGCTTATCGCGGCGCTGACAATCGCCATCAAGCCCGGTGTCGCAGCTCGTAAGAGCTTGACGCTTCCCGTGGTGTTCTTCTTTGCCGCCACAGCGGTTTATTGCTTCTCGGCGTATGTGCTGGGGTCATTCTCTCGTCTCATCGGCGTTGTTCTGCTTGCGATGTTCGCGGTTTATATGGTCAGCACGGTGCTTCGCATGAAAAAGACCGCTGCTTCGGTTGCCACGGTGCAGATGGAGGAGCAGGGCAGAGGTGAGGTCAGCGAGCTTGAACTGGAATCGCTCAGCGGTGAGGACCACGTGGTGGAAACCAAGGCGGCCGGCACCAAGGATAGCCTGTTGAAGGATATTGTTCTGCTGGTAGTCGGTGCGGTGCTGATTGCATTCGGCGCAGATTTCTTGGTCGATAACGCGATTATCATTGCGCAGAGCCTTGGCGTGTCCGAAAAGGTCATCGGTCTGACAATTGTCGCACTGGGTACCTCGTTGCCCGAGCTGGTGACGGCGATTACTTCGCTGGCAAAGGGACACGGTTCACTGTCGCTCGGCAACATTATCGGTGCCAACCTGTTTAATTTGGTGCTGGTGAGTGGTGCGGCGGTGACCATCAGCCCGTTTGCCGTACCCGTGTCGGGCTTGATTGGCGGTATTAACTCGTCTCTGGTGCTGGATATTCCCGTGATGTTTGCGGTGATGCTGTTGCTGACTGTTCCGACGATGCTTAAAGAAAAACTGTCGCGTTGGCAGGGCATTGTATTACTCGGTATTTACGCAGCGTTTTGTGCGTTGCAGTTCCTGATTTGACAAAAGAGCCTTCCGTGCGGAAGGCTCTTTTATTCTATTGTGACTTTTTTCTTGCAAAATCGCCCGAAAGGGTGTATGATGGCTGACGGTGTGAAATGAGGTGGTTAGTTGGCTATTGTACGATTTATCAAAAAGAATGTCGTGTTTTGTGTGGCGGCGTGTGCGGCGTTGGTGACGGCGTGCTTTGTTCCGCCCGACGGGGAATATTTGACGTATTTTGATTGGAAAACGCTTGCGTGTCTGTTTTTGACACTGGCAGTGGTGTGCGCTCTGCGTAACATTAAGTTTTTTACTATCCTGGCGCGGCGACTGGTGCCGATTGCGGGTAATTTGCGTGGTCTGTTTTTACTGCTTATTTGCATCACGTTCATCGGTTCAATGCTGATTGCCAACGATATGGCGCTCATCACGTTCCTGCCGCTTGGCTATTTTGCGCTGTGCGCAACGGGCAAGGAACGGTATATGGCGTATTTGTTCATTCTGCAAAATATTTCCGCTAACCTCGGCGGTATGCTCACGCCGTTCGGCAATCCGCAGAATTTGTATCTCTATTCGTATTTTCATATCCCGACGGGGGAGTTTTGCGCGATTATGTTACCGCCGTTTTTGCTGGCGATGGCGTTGCTGTTTGTGGCTTGTTTGCCAATCAAGGCGGAGAAATTGACAATAAACGAAAAATTCCCCGAAACGTTAAATGTTCGTCGCACAGTGTTGTACTTGGCACTGTTTGCGTTTTCGTTACTCATTGTGTTTCGCGTAGTGCCGTATTGGGTAGGGCTTATTCTCATTACCGCGGTGCTGTTTTGGATGGACCGCGAGGCACTGAAAATGGTGGATTACCCCTTGCTGGGGACCTTCTTTTTCTTCTTCATCTTTGCCGGAAATCTCGCGCGTATCGGCGTGGTTAACGAGGCGATTTCCGCGTTGCTGGAACGGGATACGTTGCTGGTTTCCGTGTTGTCTTGTCAGGGTATCAGTAACGTGCCGACGGCTGTTCTGCTGTCGCGGTTTACGGTGGATTATCGCGCATTGCTGCTGGGGGTCAATATCGGCGGCACGGGCACGTTGATTGCTTCGCTCGCCAGCCTTATTACGTTCAGCGAATTCCGCTTGTTATACCCCAAAGACGGAAAAAGGTATTTTTGGCTGTTCACCTTGATAAACGTGGTTTTTCTTGTGGTGATGACGGCGGCGGCAAAATTTGTATTCTTGTAAAAAATCGCTCTATGCTTTTGGAAAGCATAGTGCGATTTTTTTATGGGATTATTCGTCGTACCCCTTGGGGTTCTGTGACTGCCAGCGCCAGGTGTCGCGGCACATATCCTCGATACTTTTCTCTGCCTTCCAGTCGAGTAAGTCGGCTGCCTTGGCAGGGTCGGAGTAGCAGGTTGCCACGTCGCCGTCGCGGCGAGGAGCAATCGTGTAAGGGACGTCCACGCCGTTCGCCTTCTTAAAAGCATTGACGAGATCCAGCACGCTGTACCCGATACCCGTGCCGAGATTGATTGCCTCAGCACCTTGATGGTCCAGTGCATAACCGACCGCCTTGACGTGACCGCGTGCGAGGTCGACTACGTGGATGTAGTCGCGCACACCCGTGCCATCGGGGGTGTCGTAGTCGTCACCGAAGATGGAAAGCTTGGGGAGCTTGCCGATGGCCACCTGTGAAATGTAGGGCATCAGGTTGTTGGGGATACCGTTGGGGTCCTCGCCGATGCGGCCGCTCTCGTGGGCGCCGATTGGGTTAAAATAGCGCAATAGCACGACGGACCACGCAGGGTCGGACACGCACAGGTCAGAGAGGATGCCTTCAATCATAAACTTAGTGCGCCCGTAGGGATTCGTCACCGCTCCCGTGGGCATATTCTCTTTGAGAGGGGAGGGGTTGGTGTTGCCGTAGACGGTTGCCGAGGAGGAGAAAATCATTCGCTTACAGCCCATCTCCGCCATCACTTGGCACAGCACAACCGTGCCGGCAACATTATTATCGTAATACATCAGCGGCTCGCGCACCGATTCACCGACCGCTTTCAGTCCGGCAAAATGGATGACCGCCACGATCTCGTGTGCGAAAAAAATGCGGCGCAAGCCTTCTGCGTCGCGGATATCGCACTCGTAGAAGGGGAACTCCTTGCCGGAAAGTTCTTTGACACGGCGCAGAGCTTCGGGCTTGGCGTTGTAGTAATTATCGATAACCACAATATCGTAGCCTGCACGCAACATCTCGATGCAGGTGTGGCTGCCGATATATCCGCAACCACCGGTAATGAGAATGGCCATAATAACCTCCCGAAATTGGATTAATCTCATTATACCGCGCCTTTTTCTGTTTTACAATAGCTTTTGCTGCATAAAGGGATAAATTTTCCGCATTTCCCTTGCATTTGCTCACAGACTGCCGTATAATAGATGTATTGCTGATTGCGAGGAGGACCAAAGGATGAAACCGACGTTGATTATTATGGCGGCTGGAATGGGGAGCCGTTTCGGCGGACTGAAACAAATTACCCCCGTCGGACCCTCAGGCGAAAAGATTATCGATTATTCCGTATATGATGCGATGCGCGCAGGCTTCGGCAAAGTCGTGTTTGTTATCAAGCACGCCATCGAAGAAGAGTTCAAGGAGAAAATCGGCAATGCCATTGCGGCGCATCTGCCGGTGGAGTATGTTTTTCAGGAGCTGGATGCTCTGCCCGACGGTTACACTGTCCCTGATGGACGTGAAAAGCCGTGGGGTACGGGGCATGCCGTGCTGTGTTGCCGTGACATTGTGAAAGAGCCTTTTGCAGTGATTAATGCCGACGATTATTACGGGCGTGATTGCTTCCGACTGCTGGCGGAATTTTTGGCACAGCCGCAGACGGACGCGGTCAAACATTTCGCAATGGCAGGATACCGTCTGTTTAATACTCTCACCGAGAACGGGTATGTTTCACGCGGCGTATGCGAGGTGGATGCGAATAATCGCTTGACGGGATTAACCGAGCGCACGCATATTGAGATTTGCGACGGTAAGCCGCAATTCACCGAAGATGACGGGCAAACGTGGATCGAGCTGCCTGCTGACTGTTACGTGTCGATGAACTGTTGGGCATTCCCGAGCGGCACGCTGGATAGCTTTGAGGAGCTGTTTCGTGCGTTTCTTGACGGGCGCGGCTCGGAGCTGAAATCGGAGTTTTATCTGCCTGCGGCGGTGGATGCGCTGATGGATGCTGATAAGGCGGATGTGCAGGTGTTGCCGACGGAGGACAAGTGGTACGGAATGACCTATGCTGCGGACCACGCGATGGTGCGCGAAGCGCTCGCCGAGCTTACGGCACAAGGGTTGTATCCCGATAAAATGTGGTGATAAAACAACGAACAGAGCACTCGTACGGGTGCTCTGTTCTTCGTTATATAAGGGATGTGTGAATAAAGCGTAAAATTCACGGTGAAACCTATGGTTTTTCTTGACAGTATCGGGCAAAACTGATACAATGTAGTGTGAATAATAATGGGATACATATAGTATCTTGTTATTGTAAGACAAAGGAGTGAATTGTCTGTGATACGCAGTATGACCGGCTACGGACGTGGGCAGGAAGTGCTTGACGGGTTATCCGTTACGGTGGAGATTAAATCCGTCAACCACCGATTTTTTGAATATTCCTGTCGCTTGCCTCGTGTCTACGGTTTTATCGACGATAAGTTGAAGAATTACTTGCAGCAGCGCATCAGCCGCGGTAAGGTGGATGTGTTTGTACAGATTGATGCATTGGAGAGCAACGGCAGTGAAGTGCTGGTCAACGAGGGCTTAGCAGAGAACTACCTCACGGTCCTGCGCGATATGGCGCAGAAATACGGCTTGCGTGAGGATGTTTCGGTGACGACACTTTCCCGTTACCCCGACGTGCTGACGGTGCGGCAGGTAGCGGTGGACGAGGATACGGTGTGGAACGCCGTACGCAAGGTCACCGATATAGCGCTGGAACAGTTTGTGGCTATGCGTGAGCGCGAAGGCGCCCGTCTGCGCGAGGACGTGCTTTCTCGTGGGCAGACGATTTTGGATCGTGTGGCGGTCATCGAGGAGCGCTCACCCCAGACCGTTCGCGAGCATATGCAAAAGGTCGAAATGCGTATGCGTGAGCTTTTGGACGGCGCGGCGGTGGACGAAGCTCGCCTGCTGACTGAGGCGGCTATCTACGCGGACAAGATCGCGGTCGCCGAGGAGACGGTTCGCCTGCGCAGTCACATCGACCAGCTGGATACACTGCTGTCGGGCGATGAGGCGGTTGGCCGTAAGCTGGATTTTCTGGTGCAGGAGATCAACCGCGAGACCAACACCATCGGCTCCAAATGCAGTGATTTGGAATTGACGCGCATTGTGGTGGACATCAAGGCGGAGATTGAGAAGATTCGCGAGCAGATTCAGAATATTGAGTAATAGAGGCGAGAGAGATGAAACTGATTAATATCGGCTTCGGTAATATGGTCGCTGCGGGGCGTGTGATTGCGATGGTCAGTCCCGAATCCGCCCCGATTAAGCGTATTATTCAGGACGCCAAGGAACGCGGTACGCTCATTGATGCTACATACGGACGCCGCACGCGTGCGGTGCTGGTGATGGATAGCGAGCACGTGATTTTATCCGCTGTCCAGCCCGAAACCGTGGCAAACCGTATGAGTGATGAAGAGGAGGATGTTGATGAACAAGAATAAAGAGGGGATGCTGATCGTACTGTCCGGACCGTCCGGCTCGGGAAAGGGGACGATCATTAAATCCCTGCTTGAACAGCGCAAGGACACGGTGCTGTCCATTTCGATGACCACCCGTGACCCCCGATTCGGTGAGCAGGAGGGCGTGCACTACTTCTTCCGCACACGGGAGGAGTTTGAGCAGACCATTGCCAATGACGGGTTTCTGGAATACGCCGAATATAACGGCAATTATTACGGCACCCCGATTGCCCCCATCCAGCGCTGGCTGTACGAGGGGAAGAACGTCATTCTCGAAATCGAGGTACAGGGTGCCGAAAAGGTGATGGACAAACAGGAAGATCTGGTTTCGATCTTTTTGGCGGTTCCGTCAATGGAAGA
This sequence comes from Acutalibacteraceae bacterium, assembly GCA_045596425.1. Classification (GTDB taxonomy): domain Bacteria; phylum Bacillota; class Clostridia; order Oscillospirales; family Acutalibacteraceae; genus UBA5905. The sequence continues at coordinate 7,434 of JAZOCH010000142.1, forward strand.
ACTGGAACACCGTTTGCGCGGCCGCGGCACGGAGACCGACGAGGTTATTGAACGCCGCATGGCGGCAGCACGGCAGGAGCTTACCCGTGCGTTCCGCTATCAGTATGTTGTGCTTAACGATGAGGTGGAGAAGGCGGTCGACCGCATCAAAACCATCATC
>JAZOCH010000143.1:0-4573 GCA_045596425.1 Acutalibacteraceae bacterium
CCCAGCTGAAAAAGGCCGGTGTGGTGGATGCCGGTGGCAAGGGCTTTTGCGTGGTCATCGAGGCGATGAAAGATGTGTTCGCCGGCGGTGCCGTGGTGGAAGGCGATGCCTCTGTCGCTACCGTAGCCGCTCCTACGGGAAGTGCCGCCGCTACCTTTGAGGTGGACATTGAGTTCCCCTATTGCACCGAGTTTATCGTGGCACGGGACAAGAGCGTGGATAAAGATCCCATGGCGCTCAGAGCCTATCTCGAATCCATCGGCGACAGCGTGGTCGTGGTGGACGATGAGGACATCATTAAGGTACACGTGCACACGAAGGATCCCGGCAAGGCGTTGTCGGCCGGTGTGAAATACGGCGCTTTCGAGACCGTGAAGGTGGAGAATATGCGCATCCAGCACGAGAATGCCGGCTGGGTGGAAGAAGAGGACGCCAGCGCCGCAGGACCGGTGTTGGAACGTGCTGAGCCGGAGAACGAGTACGGCTTTGTGGCGGTTGCCGCCGGCGAGGGACTCAAAGCGCTGTTCCACGATGATCTGGCTTGCGATCAGGTGGTGTCGGGCGGTCAGACGATGAACCCGTCGACCGACGATATTCTGTCGGCCATCGAGGCAACGCCTGCCAAGACGGTGTTCGTCCTGCCCAATAATAAAAATATTATTCTTGCCGCCGAGCTGGCAGTACCGCTGGCGGATCGTCGGGTGTGCGTGCTGCCCACCCGTACCATTCCGCAGGGCATTTCCGCAATGCTGGCGTTTGAACCCGACAGCGACGTCGAGGCAAACCTTGTCGCGATGCAGAAGGCGGCGGACAACGTGTCCACCGGCTCGCTGACCTTCGCCGCGCGCGACAGTGATTTTGAGGGACATAAGATTAAAGAGGGACAGATTCTCGCGCTCAACAACGGTAAGCTGGCGTTTGTGGACAACGATGTCAACCACGCGGTGCCCAAGCTCGCCAAGACCTTGGCGAACAGCCGCCGTGCGGAGGGCAAGGACCTCAACTTTGTCACAGTCATTTACGGTGAGGACGTCACCGAGGCGGATGCCGAGGCAGTGTGCGAAGGCATCCGCGCCAAGCTCGGCGAGGATGTTGACGTGTCGGCACTGCCCGGCGGTCAGCCCGTGTATTACTATTTCTTGTCGATGGAATAACGGACACAGTTCGAAGTGTGTACAACCAATTAGTTCTGGTGACTGTGTCCTCGGATTTGGGTTAGCACCCCAATCCCCGAGGCTGATCGTGTACTGTAACATTTTCAAGCGGAGCGGTTTTTCCGCTCCGCTTGTTTTTAGCAGAGAGTATGTAAGCCTCCCCTTGTCAGGGGAGGTGGCACGGCGATTGCCGTGACGGAGGGGTAGTTTTTCTCTCCCTCAGTCTTCGCTTACGCGAAGCCAGCTCCCTCGTCAGAGGGAGCCTTGCTCAATTTGAGTGGAGGAATACGCTTGAAAATCTTATGTATCGGGGACGTGGTCGGTTCGGTCGGCTGCGCCCATCTGCAAAAGACGTTGCCGCGCGTCAAGCGCGAGTTGGCGGTGGATGTTTGCATCGTCAACGGCGAAAATTCCGCGGACGGCAACGGCATCCTGCCGCAGTCGGCGGCGGCGATTTTCGCCGCAGGCGCGGACGTGATTACGGGCGGTAACCACACCTTCCGCCGCCGCGAGATATATGAGGAGCTGGAACGCAACGAGTTTCTTCTGCGTCCTGCCAACCTGCCCGACGGTACCCCCGGTCGCGGAATGGCGGTCATTGACCGTGTGCGCTATCAGGTTGCGGTCATCAATTTGCAGGGCACGGTGTATATGGAATCGCTGGCGTGTCCGTTCGATACGTTGGATGCGTTGCTTGCCGAGGCAGGCAATCCGCGTTTTTGCATCGTGGACGTTCACGCCGAGGCAACCGCCGAGAAAAAGGCGCTGGCGTTTTATGCTGACGGGCGCATTTCGGCACTGTTCGGCACGCACACCCACGTTGCCACCGCGGATGAGCAGATTTTGCCGCAGGGTACGGGGTTTATCACCGACGTCGGTATGACGGGTCCCGTGCTGTCCTGTCTGGGTGTCAAGCCCGAGCTGTCTATTGAGAAGATGCGCACCAAATTGCCCGTGCGCTTTGCCGTTGCGGACGGCGAGTGCGCGATGGACGGCGTGCTGTTTACACTGGATGACAAGACCGGTCGCACCGTGGATGTGCAACGAATTCGCGTGTAAGGAGAGATAAAAATGCGTTACGATATTACCAATATTCCCGTCACCGAGGTGTTCGAGGAGGGGGACGGTTGCCCCATCTGCCGTTTACGCAACAAGCTCGAAGACCGTGCGGTGGAGTATATTACGGGCGCGGCGATGATGGAGCCCGACATCCGCATCGAAACCAATAAGCAGGGCTTTTGTCTGACCCACTATCGGATGATGCTCAAACGGAAAAACCGTTTGAGCGTGGCGCTGATGATGGAAAGCCATCTGGACGAGATGGAAAAGCGTATTTTTGCCGGCTTGCCGCTGATCGGCAAGGATTCGCGCAAGCAGGCAAAGAGCGCCGGCAAGGCGGCGGATACCTGCTACGTCTGCGGTCAGTTGGACGGCGCGATGGATAAGATGCTCGCCACCGTTTGCCGCACGTGGGAGGCACAGCGCGAGTTCCGCGACCTGTTCGAGAAGCAGGATTGCCTGTGCTTGCCGCATTTTTCCGCCTTGGTGGATGCCGCCGCAAGCAGTATGAGCAAGAAAGAGCAGCCCTATTTTGCTAAAACGGCGTCTAAGCTGGCGCACAATTATCTCACCGAGCTGCGTGGGGACGTGCATCATTTCTGCGAGATGTACGACTACCGCAATAACACCCCCGACGCCGACTGGGGCAATTCCAAGGACTCGATCGAGCGTGCCATCTGGTATCTCACCACCCGTGAGCCGTAAGAGAACATAAAACCGCCCGTGCTGACGAAAAATCAGCACGGGCGTTATGCTTACTGATGGCAACAAAATGCCTCCCTTGTGTAAAGGGTGGTGGCATTTGCGAAGCAAATGACGGGGGGATTGTCTTTTACAATCCCCCAGCCTCGCATTTGCTCGGCAGCCCCCTCGCCGGGGGCCTTATGGTGCGGATATGTGTTATTTCTTCCCGTCCTCGACGTATTCGAGGACGTCCCCCGGCTGGCAATCCAGCGCCTTGCAGATCGCATCGAGGGTGGAGAAGCGCACCGCACGAGCGCGGTTATTTACAGCGTTTTTTCGTTGTGCTCGTACAGGGCGCTGTTGATTTCAAACACCGATTGCTTGTTCTGTATACCGAATATGAGGATGCTGTCGCGCTTGTTTTTGGCATACAACGGGGCAAAACCGGTTGCTTTAAGCAACTGTTGGGAGCGGTCCAGCGTCAGCTCCATCCCGATGCACAGGGCGATGAGCTTGTCGCGAGAGGGCTTGCGGCTGCCGGCGAAGAGCTGATAGCCGTAAATATCGTTGATCTCGGCGCGGAGCAGGACGGCGGATTTCGTCAAGCCTGTTTCGGCGAGCGCCGCCTCGAGCTGCGTGCTGATCGTGCTGTCGATGAGCTGTTCTTGATTGTCTTTTAGGTATCCGTTAAGACTTTCGGCGGTTTTGAGCTGCTCTAACATCTCGGTTGTTTTTTTCATCATAAATTTCACTTCCCTTTCTCAGTGTATCATGGTATACTGATTTTGACAAGGGTGTGTTTTTATGCAATGGTTAGATTCAGTGCTTAAAGAAGAATACGGTATGGTCAGTGTCCTGCGTGACACGGACAAGATCACGATACAGCATCTGCGCCATAAACGGTTGGGACAGGATCTGGTGCGCCTTTCGTTTGAGGGCAGCGGCGATGTATACCGTCTGTTGCAGACGGTGCGGCACGACAACCTGCCTCGCATATATGAGGTGATGCAAGAGGGCGGTCGTTGCACGGTGTTGGAGGAATTCATCGACGGTGTTACGGTTGCGCAGATACTGAGAAGCGGTCTGTACACCGAGGACGGCGTGCGGCAGGTGATGCTGTCGCTGTGCGACGCGGTGGGCTTTTTGCACGGTGCAGGCATCGTGCATCGGGATATCAAGCCTGAGAATGTGATGGTCACCTCCGAGGGACGCGTGGTGCTGCTGGATTTCGATACCGCACGCCGTCACAAGCCGGAGGCAGGGCACGACACCAGAGTCCTCGGCACCGCCGGCTATGCTGCCCCTGAGCAGTTCGGCGTGGCGCAGACCGATGCGCGCTCGGATATTTTCGCCATGGGCATTATGATGAACGTCATGCTGACCGGTGAGCACCCGACCAAGACGGTCGCCGGCGGCTCGATGCGGCGCATCATCGAAAAATGTACCCGTCTCGACCCGAATAAGCGCTTTCGCTCCGTGTGGGAGCTGAAGGAAAAATTGCAGGACTAAGCAGCCTGCTAAGGACAAACCACCCCCGACGAATTATACTGTTCGTCGGGGGTGGTTTTATGTCTCAGCCAAAGAAACAGCCGCCGTCGGACTTGTTTGAGGAAGAACCGACGGAGGCGTTCGAGGTCATTTTGCCCGATCGGCAGGATCCTTCTGATGATCCAGCG
>JAZOCH010000144.1:0-3726 GCA_045596425.1 Acutalibacteraceae bacterium
GGAGGTGTCAATGTGTGAGTATTTCAGATAAACTGACCGCCATCGCGGAGAATCAGCAGAAGGTGTACGAGGCAGGCAAGGCCGCCGGCAGTGGCGGCTACGATGAGGGCTACGCCGCAGGACAGATTGCCGAATACGACCGCTTTTGGGATGCGTTCCAAAATAATGGAGAGCGCACCAACTATCAAAGAGCTTTTTATAACACCTTTTGGAATGACACCACGTATAACCCGAAGCACCCGATTGTGTGTAGCGATACCGGTACCGCTTCAAACAATATATTTGACTCGGCGCGTATTACGGACACCAAAGTGCCTATAACAATTTCTAATGGTACAGCAGACAACGCCTTCGTGCGATGCTCTCGTTTGGTGACTATCCAAAAATTGATTTTGAATGGCGTGACAAGGTTCAATAGTGCTTTTACGGGCTGTTCCTCATTGCGGAACATCACCATCGAGGGCAGCATTGACGTGAATTTCAGCATTTCCGCAACGGCCGTTCTGACAAGCGAAAGCGTGCAGTCCATCATCGACCATTTGAAGGACTTGACGGGCGCAACGGCACAAACGCTGACCGTGCACGCAACGGTTGGAGCGAAGTTGACCGAGGCGCAAAAGGCAGCCATCACAGCGAAGAACTGGACATTGGTATATTAAGGAGGGATAGCGATGAAGGTAGAAATCGTAGAGCAACGCGTGCTCACCGCAGACGAGGGCAAGACCTTGACAGACGGCGAGACCTTCGGCAAGACGGTGGTTATGCCGATGACAGCGGATACCGCCGACTGGCACGAGATCCCCGACGAGGAAGCCGAACGCTTGCAGGCGCAAGCCGAGGAACGGGGTGAGGAAGCATGACCAATGAGGAACTGGCGGTGAAGGTGCAGCGCGTGGACGACCGTTCCAAGTCCAACGCGCATCGTCTGGATGACGTCGAAAAGAAGCTGACCGACAACGAGAAGATGCTGGCGAGCATCGCACGGCTGGACCAGCGGCAGAAGGATATGGACACCGACGTCAAGGAAATTAAAGCGGACGTAAAAGCGCTCGCGTGTAAGCCTGCCAAACGGTGGGAGGCAATCGTGGAAAAGGCGTTGATGGCAGTCGTGGCCGGCATCGTGGGGTATGTGCTCATCAAGCTGGGGCTTGGTGGCTAACGTGTAAGCAAAGCCGAATGGCTTGCAAATAAAGAAAGGAGTTTTGAATATGCAAGGTATCGTACTTATTTTAGTAATGGCCATCGTGGTGGAGGCGCTCATCGAGTACGCCAAGACCATCGGCAAGGCGTTTGTGAGTGGCGAGCGCAAGACCGCCATTACGCAGCTTACAGCGATCGCACTGGGTGTGCTGCTGTGCTTTATGGTCGGTGGTGACCTGTTCGCGGTGGTGGGAATTGCGTTCGTGTGGCCGTGGTTGGGGATGTTCCTCACCGGCATCATCATCTCCCGTGGCGCCAATTATGTTAGTGATTTTATTAAACGATTGCAGGGTGTAAAAACGAAGGGGGAATAAGCGATGGCGAAGAAAATCTATCTATCCGCGGCGGCGCACGCTTCCGATAACCCCACCAAATGCCCACAGAAATGCGGCGAGAATATCCACTGCAACGCCTATATGGACATTGTGGAGCGTCGCTTGAAAGCACTTGGATTTGAGGTTATGCGTGGTGATCAGTCAAAAGGCGGCGGACCTGCGTTGCAGAGTCGTGTGCGCGCAGCGAATAAGTGGGGTGCGGATCTCTACTACGTTGCGCACACCAACGCAGGCGGCGGTCGCTATTCTATGACGATGTGCTGGAACAACGCCGCCAGTCTGGAAAAAGCACGGGTGTTCAAAAAATACCGCAAGTGCGTAAAATCGCATAAGGTAGTGGCACGTAACGACCTCTATGAAATCAAAGCCACCGCGATGACCTGCTTGTACGACGAGCTGTTTTTCCACGACAACGCCGAGGACTGCGCGTGGTTCCACAACGGCGGTATGGAGCTGCTCGCCGAGGAAACCGTGCAGGCGATCTGTGAGATCTGCGGCGTCGTGTACAAGCCCGAGGTCAAGGAAGAACCGAAGGCAGAAACGCCTGCCGTCAAGCCTGCGCCAAAGGCAGGGGATACCGTAAAACTCGATAAGGGCAAGCTGTATACCTCGTCACGCGGCTCGGTATCGGTCACGCGCACGGGAACGTTTTATCTCTACGATGGCGTTGCGGTGAACGGTCGCTACCGTGTCACCAACGCCAAAAACCGTGTCGGCAAAGCACCGCTGTGGCTCAACGTCAGCGGTTGGGTGGAGCTGTAAGCGGTTCGCGCTTGTCGGGTGTTGTGATAAAGACTGTATAGAAAACATGCGGCTGTTTTTCACCGAGCGCGATCAGATGATCATCGATCACGCCAACGGTATTCGCACCAAGAAGGCGGAAGTCATCACGACCTACATAGACGTGGAGGCGCTGCCGTTCAATCGTGGGTATTATTCTTGTGACCTGACTTTCTACTTCAATGTAGAGGTCGAAGTGTACAGCGGACACGGCGTACCGTGCACCACGGTGCAGGGTGTCGGCGTTTTCCGCAAAAAGGTCATTCTGTACGGCAGTGAGGGACACGTGCGCGTGTTCCACAGCGAATATCGTCCCGACGAGTGTGACCGTCAGGAAATGCCCACGCGCAACATGCCGCACTGCTGCGTGCAAGTGGCGGAGCCGGTTGTGTTGGATGCCCGTTTAGTGGATTGCTGTGACCGTTGCCACTATGAGTGCGGCGATTGCGGTTGCATCCCTGCGAAACTGTGCAACCGCTACGGCGGAAACTTTGTCGATTGCGCCGACAATCGCATCGTCGTGGTCACGCTGGGTATCTTTACCATTGTACAGCTCATTCGCAACGTGCAAATGCTGATGCCGGTGTACGATTATTGTATGCCGAACAAGGAGTGCACGCCGACGAGCGAAAACCCCTGCGATTTGTTCCACAAAATGAGCTTCCCTGTCAACGAGTTCTTCCCGCCTGCCACAGAAGGCGACGGCGGCGGTGGTTGCGGCTGTGCCTGCAATACACCCACAAACAACAATCCGCATCGCGGCTGTTAATTGAAAAAGCGGTCATCGACAATCTGTCGATGACCGCTTTTTATGCGGAAAAATGCGGAAAATCTAACACAAATTGTCACACATTATCGCGGATTGCGCGAGCAAAATACTACTGCAAACGCGGTAAAACACGGCGGCAAAACCGCCGAGTGACAGTGAGGTGTAACACATGAACAACAAGAGCATCGTTCCGGAGGCTCGTGAGGGCCTGAACCGCTTCAAGATGGAGGCTGCCAACGAGGTTGGCGTTCCCGAGTGTTATTAAAATCCACTATAAAGACCCAATCGAACCACTAAAAATACATATCTCATCTTAAAAGAGCAAAACCTTGACTATTCGTTACGAATATGCTATGATTCTTGTGGTGATGGTTATGGAAAGACGAATAGCAAAATTAATTGTAGGCAAGGCGGGAGGCACCGCAGGTAAAGATTCCAAAACCTATAAGGTGTCGGTGCCTAGTAAATGGGTTGCCGAACTCGGTCTTGCAAGTCGGAGGCCAAGCGGTCTTAGGAAGACAACCACTGGATTCAACTCCTTGGCTCACAGAACGACATGGCTACGATCCGACTTGCAGGTAAAGATTCCAAAACCTATAAGGTGTCGGTGCCTAGTAAATGGGTTGCCGAACTCGGTCTTGC
>JAZOCH010000145.1:0-3843 GCA_045596425.1 Acutalibacteraceae bacterium
TCCACCAGCACGCGACGAAACACCGACAGTCGGCTGCCGTCACTGACGGGCGGCAACAAGCCGCACATCGTCATCAGCGTCAACAGGCCTACGGTTTTCAGCGTGACCGTCTTTCCACCCGTGTTGGGACCCGTCACCACCAAGGTGTCAAATTCACCGCCGAGTTCCACATCAATCGGGACAATTTTATCCGCATCAACCAACGGATGGCGCGCATGTTTCAGCAAAATATGCCCATCGTCCGACAGTGTCGGCTTCATCGCCTTCATTTTATACGCCAACTGCCCCTTGGCAAAGATGACGTTGAGTTCCAGCAAAATCTCATAATCTGCGATAATGGCGGTGGCAAAGCTCCCCACCTCCGCGGACAACTCAAACAAAATGCGCTCGATCTCTGCTTCTTCCTTGGAGCGCAACACTTTAAGGTCGTTGTTCGCTTCCACCACGCCCATCGGCTCGATAAACACCGTTGCGCCCGATGCGGAGGAATCGTGCACCAAGCCCGCAACCTCGCCGCGATGCTCCGTTTTAACGGGTACCACGAACCGTCCGCCGCGGATGGTGACAATCGGCTCCTGCAACGCCTTTGCATAGGCAGGGGAGCGAATCAGCTTGTCCAGTTGCTCGCGCACGCGCGCGGATGAAGCGCGCATTTTTCGGCGGATGTCCGCCAGTGTGGGCGAGGCGTTGTCCGCAACCTCCTCGTCGTTGACCACCACCGAGGAAATCTTTTGTTCCAGATATTTGTTTGGCACCAGCACCGAGAAACGGTCATCCAGACAAGTGGAAACCCCTGCACAGTGCGCGCGCCACTCAGCGAGTGAGCGAATCACGCGCAGCACCTCAGCAATGCGCAAAAACTCCGCCAGCGACAGGCCGGCGCCTGCCTCTGCACGGCGCAAGGCGTTGGTGACGTTGGTCAGCCGCCCAAAGGACGGACTGCCGAAGCCTGCCATCAGACGGCAGGCATCGTCCGTTTCATCCACCAGTCGCTGTACCAGTGCCAATTCCGTCGCAGGGCGCAAAGCGCGCGCCGCATCCGCCGCATCCGCACAACAGGTTTCCGCGGCGAGGCGTTCCAGTATCTTATCCAGTTCTAATGCGCGAAAATCTCGCTCCATAAGTAAAACTCCTATGTTAATTCCGATCTTAGCGTGTGATAAAAGTCTAACGTATTATACCGCCGCTGTTGTTGCGCCAGCAAAAAGCGCTCCATCAGCCGTGCAAGCTGTAAGGTGTCCGCGGCAGGCAGAGAAAAGGCGAAACACCGCGCAAAATCCCCCTGCAAAATATGGCGAAGTGCCGCAAGCACGCCAACCGTGACGGGGATACCGTCGTTCGGCATCCCACACGCCGAGCAGGTCAGCGTACCGCCAATGGGTGAAAACCACATCAGCGTGTCCTCGCTACGTCCGCACCGAGAACAACCCGTCAAGTCCGGAGTATAGCCCTCCAAGCACAGCAAGCGTCCCTCAACCACCGCCTTGACCAGCATCGGGTCACGGCTGCCCTCGCTGAGGTAATGCAGGGCATTGAGCAACAGCCGCAAATGCTCTGTTGCCGGTGCATCCGTCGGTGTCATATGCAGCGCCAGCTCACAAAAATACTGCGCCAGCGCCATCTTTTCCACGTCCTGCCGCAGAGGAAAGAATACCTCCTGCGGCTTAGCGTCCTCCAATATGTATTTATCCCGTCCGCGAATAAGACTCAGACGGGAATAGCACAGCTGCTGGGTTGCCGATCCGAAACGGCTCTTGACGTTCTTGGCGCCGCGCGCGCTGGCACGCACAAGCCCCTTATCCCGTGTCAATATCGCCACAAATCGGTCAGATTCCGCCACGGTAGGATAGTCCCGAAGAATCAAGCCGTCGGTCATCAAATGCTGTTTTTCCACCGCCATAGGCACCCTCCTCTCCGCCTGTGGAATTCATCGGCAAGGTCACACCGCGATAGCGCAAGTAGTCCTCCACACGCCCTGTCACGGTAAATTGCCGCCATAACGTCTGTTCATCCATACCGTCCACTTCCTTTCAAGGGTAGTATCTCCTGCCCGTAAAAAAATAGAAACGGCAATTCTTGTTATGTCTAGTAAATCAATCCAATTTATAACCTAAACCGCTGAGGAAGCCTTGACGATTGCGCCAATCCTCCTTGGCCTTTACCCAGCACTGCAAGTTGACCTTGGCGCCGAACAACGCCTCCAAATCCACGCGTGCAAGCGATGCAATCTCTTTGAGCATCGCGCCTTTTTTGCCGATGACCATACCTTTATGGCTATCGCGCTCGCAATAAATATACGCGTCAATGTCGATAATGGTACCCTTGTCCGTTTCGCGGTCGCTCATACGCTCAATAGCTACGGCGATACCATGCGGAATCTCCTGCCGTAACAGACGAAGCATCTTTTCGCGGATAACCTCCGAGGCGAGTGTCTGCTCAGTCTGGTCGCTGGTCGCATCCGCCGGAAAGAAATGCGGACTCTCCACCGCAAAGCCTGTGAGCACGCGGAACAGCTCGTCCAATCCGTCGCCCGTCAGCGCGGACACGGGCAAAATCGCATCAAACACCGCACGCTCTTTCCACGCGGCGATGACCTCTAATAAATACGCTTTGTCCGTGACGGTGTCAATCTTATTGATGACGAGGATTTTCGGCAAGCGCTGTTTGGAGAACTGTTCCAGCAACGCCTCTTCCTCCTCGCGAATGGCCACACGCGGTTCGGTCACCAAAATGCCGACGTCCACACCCGACATCGCCTCGCCGATGGAGCGCACCATAAAGTCGCCCAGACGGGTGCGCGGCTTGTGATTGCCGGGGGTATCCAAAAACACCAGCTGTGTCTTGTCCCGTGTCACCACGCCCATAATGCGTGTGCGCGTGGTCTGCGGCTTGTCCGAAACAATCGCGACCTTGCGCCCGACCATCGCGTTGAGCAGGGACGATTTACCAACGTTGGGGCGACCGACGATCGCCGCAAAAGCGGATAACGTATCCATAAAAACTTCCTTTCTCACACAAAGGCGACCGCCGTATATCGCGGCGGTCACCGTAAAAGCGTATTATTCATCCAGCACGTAACTGCCGCCGCGCGGAAGTCCCACCGACAGCATCACAGCCTCTTCCTTTTCGCGCATACGCACCGCTTCTAAGCCGCCGTCCACGTGGTCGTAGCCCAGCAAATGCAGCATCGAATGTACCGTAAGGTAACCCACCTCACGCTGGAAAGAGTGACCGTACTCCTCCGCTTGCGCCTCGGCACGTTCGAGAGAAATCACGATATCTCCCAGCATATAGGCGCCCGTCGCCGGATTTTGGTCGTATTCGCCACCCTCCCCAAGCGGAAAGGACAGCACGTCGGTGGGCATATCAATGGCGCGTTGTTCGCGGTTGATGATGCGAATCTGCTCGTTGTCCACCAACGATACATCCACCTCGGCAGAGCCTTCAAAACCCTCCATTTCCAGCACGGCGTGACAGCAACGGCGAATCAGCAGTCGCACACCGGTGGGAATCTTGACGGCTTTTTGTTTGTTGTCAATAACGACCTTGATTTTATCCATTGCTTTTGCCTTGCCTTTCTTCTTTTTTATTATTGGAACGAGGGCTCTTGGCTCTCGCTCGCTCATACTGTTCATACGCGGCAATGATGCGCTGCACCAACTGATGGCGTACCACGTCCTTCTGCCCGAATTGACAGATTGCCACATCGTCTACGTCCTGCAAAATGCGCATTACCTGCTTTAAGCCGCTCTGCTTGCCGTCGGGCAGGTCAATCTGGGTGACGTCGCCCGTCACCACCATACGGGAATTAAAGCCCAGACGGGTGAGAAACATCTTCATCTG
>JAZOCH010000146.1:0-2378 GCA_045596425.1 Acutalibacteraceae bacterium
GGCCTTCCGACTTTGCCGTAGTATCCTCTTTACCGAAGCCGTCGACGCGGTCATCACTGCGCTGGAAACGACCGAGCTGCCCCGCTTGCAAGCACAACTACAAAGCGGCAACACTGCCGCCACCACAGCGCAGCAGCAGATCATCGACCGCCTGCAGGCTCAAATGGAAGAATACCGTCAGCAAGAAGAACGGCAATATGACCTATTAGAAACAGGAAAATACACACAAGAACTGTTCGATCACCGCAACGCCGCCCTACGCGAAAAAATGGACGAGTGCAGCGCGGCGATCGCCAAAGCTAAAACCGAATTGCCGAAGAACATCAACTACCGTGAGAAGATAGTCAAATTAAAAGACGCCATCGCGGCCCTGCGCGACCCGACCGCCTCCGCCGCCGAGTGTAATCGCCTGCTGCGCGGTGCCGTCGAGCGCATCGATTACATCGCCCCTCCCCCTGGGAGCAAGGACAAAAACTTCTCATTAGACATCCTTCTTCGGCTTTGAAAATATTGCACAAATGTACTTTGCGGTATCCTGTTCATCATCATCGTTCTCCTGTTGATCGACAATGATGACTGCTGTAACGATTACGGTCGTAGCGGCGGTTGTGGCTGTGGCTGCAACTGATCCCATCCTGCAAAATGCAGGCGGGTACCAAACGGTACCCGCCTGCATTTTTACTTTTTTCTTGACAGATTTACTCGATTTTGATAAAATTTTGTTTAGTTAGTTCTTTTTCTGTCGCAAATTTTGAAGAAAAGGAGTTGTTCAACGTGACCTCAACCGGAATCGTGCGAAGGATCGACAGTGTCGGGCGTTTTGTTCTTCCCATCGAACTGCGGCGTACCCTCCAGATCGAAGACAATGATTCTCTGGAGATTTTCGTCGAGGACAACACCATCGTGCTGAAGAAATACCAGCCGGCGTGTATCTTCTGCGGCAACGCACGCGACATCACGCTCTACAAAGGGAAAAACATCTGCGCCGAATGCATCCGCACCCTGCAAGACAACGGCTAATACACAGGAAAAGGACAGTGTCGTAACACTGTCCTTTTGGTTTTTATTGTGACGGATCTGCACCGCGCAGGCGGCGGCTCTGCAGATAATCCTCCAGAATAATGGTCGCCGCGACCGTGTCCACGACCTGCTTACGCTTCTTTCCGCGTACGTCGGTCTGATTGAGGTAGCCGATGGCAGACACCGTCGTCATCCGCTCATCCCACAATTCCGTGGGTAAACCGGTCTTTTCGGCGAGCGTTTCAGCAAAGCTCTCGGCACGCTTGGCACTCTCGCCGCGCGAGCCGTCCATATTGCGCGGATGACCGACGACCAACCGCTCGGCTCCCTGCTCGGCGGCAACCGCCGCAATACGCTCCGCCAAGCGCGTCAGATCCCATTCTTCGATCGTGCCGATGGGACTTGCCAACCGCTCCTGTGCATCGCACATCGCCAGTCCCGTACGTTTTAGCCCCAGATCCACCGCCAGTATTTTCATCCGCTCACCTCCAAACGTTTTCATTATCCCGATGATACCACACCTTGACAAAAAAAGCAATCCCGCACCGCTTTTTTGCGTGTAAACGCCCCGAAAACAAGGGGAATTTGAATTTTTTTGCAATTTTTTGAAATAAATCTTGCAAACCACCTGTTTTGTGCTTATAATATTAGGTAATCTATATAAGGAGATGTTTTCTATGTCTTATGTCGACAGAGTATTGGCTGACGTCGATGCACGTTATGCCAACGAAAAAGAATTCTTGCAGACCGTGCACGAGGTGCTGGAGTCCCTGCGCCCCGTTATTGACGCGAACCCCCAGTATGAGGCAGCAGGTCTGCTCGAGCGTTTGGTTGAGCCTGAGCGCGTGGTGATGTTCCGCGTGCCGTGGGTCGACGACAACGGCAAGGTGCAGGTCAACCGCGGCTATCGCGTGCAGTTCAACAGTGCTATCGGTCCCTACAAGGGCGGTCTGCGCTTCCACCCCTCGGTAAACCTGAGCATTATGAAGTTCCTCGGTTTCGAGCAGACCTTCAAGAACTCCCTGACCAGCCTGCCCATGGGCGGCGGCAAGGGCGGCTCTGACTTCGATCCCCGCGGCAAGTCCGACAACGAGATCATGGCATTCTGCCAGAGCTTTATGACCGAACTGTTCCGTCACATCGGTCCCGATACCGACGTCCCTGCCGGCGACCTCGGTGTGGGTGCGCGCGAGATCGGCTATATGTTCGGTCAGTACAAGCGTCTGGTCAACCGCTATGAGGGCGTGCTGACGGGTAAGGGTCTGTCCTTCGGCGGCTCGCTGATCCGTCCCGAGGCGACCGGCTTCGGCGCGGTGTACTACACCGACGAGATGCTCAAGTCCTTCGGCGACACCATC
>JAZOCH010000147.1:0-4970 GCA_045596425.1 Acutalibacteraceae bacterium
TCCGTCCACCTTGGCGCCGACCATACGGTTGCCGACCGCAGTATGAATCGCATACGCAAAGTCGATGACGGTGCTCCCCTCCGGCAAGGTAATCACATCGCCCTTGGGGGTAAACACAAACACATCGGCAATATCCAAGTCGGTTTTAATGCCCTGCACAATGTCCACGGCATCGTCAACATCGTTCTGACTTTCGATGAACTGGCGTACCCACGCCAAACGCTCATCCAGTTTATCCTTTTTCTGAATGCCGAGCTTATATTTCCAGTGCGCCGCGATACCGTATTCCGCGGTATAATGCATCTCCCACGTACGAATCTGCACCTCAAACGGAATCTTCTCCTTGCTCACCACGGTGGTGTGCAAGGACTGGTACATATTCGGCTTCGGCGTGGAAATGTAGTCCTTAAAGCGGTTAGGCAACGGGCGGAACATCTCGTGCATATGACCAAGCACGTTATAGCAATCGGTCATATCATCCACGATCACACGCACCGCGTAAATATCGTATATCTCCTCAAACGAATGTCCTTGGATATACATTTTACGATAAATGCCCGAAAAGCTCTTTACGCGACCGAAAATCTGGCAATGCAAACCGTGTTCTGCCAAGCGTGTTTGGATGCGCTCTTTAATTTCGTCAAGAAACGCGTTGCGCTCCTCCGCACGCATCGCAAGATTTTCTTCGATCTCCTTGTAGGCGACGGGATCCAGCACCTGCAAAGATAGATCCTCCAACTCTTCCTTCAACGCACGGATACCAAGTCGGTGCGCCAGCGGCGCATAAATATCCATCGTTTCGTGCGCCTTGTCGCGACGCTTTTGCGGCTCCCAACCGTCGCAGGTGCGCATATTGTGCAAACGGTCGGCGAGTTTAATAATCATCACGCGCACGTCCTGCGACATCGCGAGCAGCATTTTGCGCACGTTCTCTGCTTGCTGCTCCTCGCGGTTGAAGAAGGTTATTTTCGTGATCTTTGTCACACCGTCAACCAGCATGGCAACCGCATCACCAAACTGTTCGCGAATCTCGGACAGCTCAATACGCGTGTCCTCAACAACGTCGTGCAACAGTGCCGCGACAACGGAGTCACTGTCCATGCCCATCTCAACAAGGATGCACGCCACATTCAGCGGATGGCAGATATATTCTTCGCCCGAATGGCGACGCTGTCCGTCATGCGCGGAGCAAGCAACGTTCATTGCTTGTTCAATCATTTTCAGATCGTAATTTTTACCGCCTTCATTTATTAAATCCTGCAACCGTTGTTGAAGGACTTCGCGTTTTTCCAATTCACGCACGGTGGTTCTCCCCCTCTAAGTATCGCCATAACGGTGTGGCAGTCAGATCCGTTTTTCCGACTGTGGGCAACAAGCGTACACGCAGCTTTTCTCCCATATCCTGCAAATCAGCAAGCTTCGCCTCGTGCCAGACCGTCAGTGCCGTCAGCAATTGAAGCGCACTCATCGTGTTGGTTTCGCCGTTTACGGCGTGGAGCAACTGTTCAAGCGTACCGCTCCACTCTGTACAGGCGTGCAGCATACTGTACAGACGTGTGAGCTGTTCGCGAGACGGCAGTATCGATTCCGATGGGCAACGTTCACGCCGCATAACGGCTTCAAACAAGGCGATATCCTCCTGTAATGCTTCACGGTCGGTATCGGCATATCCCATATCTATCATACGCACGCTGACCGAAATATTCCCTCGATACACATTCTTTTCAAGGGCTACAACGCAATTCACCAGCGAGCCGCAGGCAATCGGCAAATCCTCGGGACGTGTCTGGAACTTAACGGCATTTAATTGGATACCGTCGCGGCTGAGCGACAAACGCACGTGTTTGCCGTTACCAATAGCGGCGATATTGTCCAGCCGCATCCGCGACAAGCCGAATAACGGCGCAGGATTGCCGGCGCCGCAGGGTTCCAGTACCTCCAACAGCGCCAATTTGTCCACACCAACCTGCTCGGGGCGCAAACGGATGACGATATCCAATGAAGGCACGGGCATCTTGGCACAATGCTCCGCCGCATACCCGTTGATTGCGCGGCGAAAATCATCGATGTTCTCTCGCGACAGGGTTACACCTGCCGCAAGCTCGTGACCACCGTATACCGTCAAATGCTGTTCGCAGCCGCGAAGGGCATCATACAGCGAGAAACCCTCGATGCTGCGACCGGAGCCGTGCGCAACGCCGTCTTGTCCCACTGACAGTACAAAAGTCGGTTTACCGTAACGCTCGGTCAGTCGAGCGGCAATAATCCCAAGAACGCCAAAATGCCACCCTTCGCCGTCAACCACCAGCACGCGGTCATACAGCCATTCGGGATGAAGGGCGATGCTCTCTTCTGCCTGTGCCGTGATGTCGTTGCCGACAGTCTGACGGCGAGCATTCATCCCTTCCAATGCCTCAGCCAGTGACTGTGCCTCTGCCATGTCCTCGGTCAGCAGCAAGCGCACTGCCAATTCGGGGTCACCCATACGTCCTGCCGCATTTAGGCGCGGAACGAGCGAAAAGCTAACCGCACGGGCGGACAGCTCTTTTTCTTCATACCCTGCCACACGGCGAAGAGCCAGCAGACCGGCACGAGTGCTTGCATTAAGCAAGTCTATTCCGCGGCGCATCAAATCACGCATAAAGCCCGTCAGCGGCATCACGTCGCCGATGGTACCGAGGGTAAGCAGGTCACCATACTGTGACAACACGGTTTCTCCGTCACCTTCCAGTGCACATACGAGCATAAACGCCACGCCGACTCCGGCGTAATTCTTACAGGTACTCTCGCAATCCGCACGATGCGGATCCACCACCGCAACTGCCGATGGTAACACCTCGGGTGGCTGATGGTGGTCGGTAACCACTACGTCAACGCCTTTTTCCTTCGCCAAAGAAATCTGCGACACCAATGAAATGCCGTTATCCACCGTAACAAGCAGCGTTATCCCTTGTTCTGCCGCCCAAACCACATCCGCTTCGTGAAGTCCGTAGCCCTCCTCGCGCGTCGGCACGCGGTAAACGACGTCCGCACCGCGGCGGCGTAAATAAGTATACAGCAGAACCGTTGCGGTGATGCCGTCCACGTCATAATCGCCGTAAACGAGAATCTTCTCGTGCGCTTCCAAAGCGCGATTAATGCGCTTAACAGCCTCTCCCATATCCGCAAAATCAAAGGGGTCTGCCTCTTCATCCTGTCCTACAAGGTAAGAAAACACCTCTTCGGGCGTGGTGATGCCACGGGTAGTAAGCAACAACGACAGTATAGGGTTGATTTCGCAGGTCTCGGCAAGTTCCGATGCCAGCGCGGTATTGGGTTGTTCGTATTTCCATTGTTTTATAAACATCGCCGAGCCTCCTTTTAACGAATTATAATAATTACTCTTTATTGTAACATTTATTTCCGCATTATTCAACTGGTTTTTACAAGAAAATCCATCGAGAATGCACGGATTACCGAGAGATTTCATCAAAAAGCGTAAATCAGTTGACAGCAAAGCGAAAACAAGGTATGATAAGAAAAATACTGTTGAAAGGGGCTATTATTCATGCCTGACCCTGACCCTGCGTGTAATCCCATCGTTTTTGTTATGGTAGCACTGATTTTTTTACTCTGCAATATTCTGTTGTCGCTCAGCGACGAAGCGTTCAAAGCGATAACAGACAACCGTATTCGCGAATTAGAGGAGGACGGCGACCGTAAAATCGGCCGTGTGCGCCGTTTGTTGGAGAACGAACGACGCTTCACCAACCGCGTACGACTTGGCACGTGGATTAACGGAAGCCTTGCTATCGCATCCGTACTGTACGCTTTTTGGACTCCATTGAGCCGACAGCTGGCAATTTGGTTTTATCCCACCGCTGAAAAAGGCTGGCAAACACCGTTGACAGATATCCTCTCGGCATTGGCCGTGATATTGCTTTGTACCGTTGTGTTTGCGGTGTTCAGCAGTCGCCTTTCCCGTCGTATTGCCTTGAAGAACCCCGAATCAATCGCAAAATTCACGTCAGCGACCTTCATTTTGCTGTTCACGCTGTTGGCACCGCTGGATTGGCTGTGTAATATCCTCACCTACCCGTTCTTGCGACTCAGCGGAATCAATCCAAAGGATAATCCCGACCAAGTCACCGAGGAGGATATTCTCGAACTGATGGATGCGGTCGAGGAAAGCGGCGCCATCGAAGAAGCACAGGCAGATATGGTGAATAACATACTGGAATTTGACGATATTACCGCCGCGGAGATCATGACACCGCGCATTGACGTGTCGGCTGTCGAGATTGAAACACCGCTTCACGAAGCGCTGCGTGTGTGCATCGACGACGGTTATTCCCGTATCCCCGTGTTTGAAGAGGATATTGACCACATCGTCGGACTTTTATATATTAAAGATCTTCTTCCCTATGTCGGTCAACCGATTCCCGAGGGATTAACCATTCGTCATTTGCTGCGTGAAACGCACTTTGTGCCTGACACAAAGAAATGCGATGACCTCTTTGAGGAAATGACCGAAAAACACCTGCAAATGTCCATCGTCGTCGATGAATACGGCGGCGTCGCCGGCATTGTCACTATGGAAGATCTGCTCGAATCCATCGTCGGCAGCATACAAGATGAATTTGACAACGAAGAAGATGAAGTCACGCAATTGGATGATCATTCCTTTGAGATTGACGGCTCTCTGAGCATCGGCGAACTGGAAGAACTGCTGGATATGGAAATATCCGATCGCGATTACGATACCGTAGCCGGCTTTGTTATGGATCAACTCGGCTACATTCCTGCGCAAGCCGAACGTGCGGTTGTTCACTACGGCAACATTGATTACACCGTACAGGAAATGGATGACCGCCGCATCGAGCAGGTCCTGGTGCATATTAACCCCGAAGTAAAGCGACCCGAACCCGAGACGGAAGACTAAAAAAACGCCGCCGAATTTCGGCGGCGTTTCTGTTTTCTGTGCAAACAAA
>JAZOCH010000148.1:0-5931 GCA_045596425.1 Acutalibacteraceae bacterium
GACGAAGGGAGCCGGAACGTGTCGGGCGATGCCCACCTGCTAATTACAGTAGCAGGTTAATTAGACAGCAATACGGCACGGCGGGACATTATAAAACAACAACGACCGCCTATGCCATTTTGCCATAGGCTGTCTTACTTTTTGGGGTTAATCTGCTTGCTTGCGTGCTTCAATTACCTTGGCGGCAACGGGCTGGGGAGCCTCCTCGTACCGCTCAAAGCTCAGCGTGAAATACGCACGACCTTGCGTGGAAGAACGCAGCATCGTGGCATAATCCGCCATTTCGCCGTGTGGCACCTCCGCTTCGACACAAGTCAGTCCGTCCTCCGTAGGATTCATACCCAGCACACGGCCGCGACGCTTGTTGATATCGCCCATAATGTCGCCCGTGTAATCCGAGGGAACATACACTTTCAAATTATCGACGGGTTCGAGCAAATACGGGCCGGCATCCGCAATGCCTGCCTTGTACGCGATACTCGCGGCAGTTTTAAACGCCATTTCAGAAGAATCAACGGGATGATAAGAGCCGTCCAGCAAGGTCGCTTTAACTCCAACCAGCGGATATCCTGCCAGTACGCCTTCCTTAGCGCAATCCTGCAAGCCTTTTTCTACCGCAGGGAAATAGTTCTTCGGTACAGCACCGCCGAACACCTTTTCCTCAAAGATAAGGCCTTCGCAATCTGCAGGCTCGAACTCGATCCACACGTCACCATACTGACCGTGACCGCCCGATTGCTTCTTATGCTTACCTTGTACCTTTACCTTGCGGCGAATGGTCTCGCGATAGGCAATCTCCGGCTGGGACATTGTAATCTGAGCGCCAAATTTGGCTTTCAAACGGGATGCGATGATATCCAGATGCTGTTCGCCCATACCCGACAGAATCAGTTCGCGGGTTTCGGTGTTGGTTTCGATGCTGATGGTGGGATCTTCCTCTTTCAAACGAGCAAGACCGGAGGCGACCTTCTCTTCCTCCCCTTTCTTCTCCGCACGTACAGCCATCGACAGACAAGGAGAATCAAACGGCACGCCGGGCAAAATAACGGGGCAATCGGGAGCACACAACGTGTCCCCCGTTCCTGTGCCGGACAACTTTGCTACCGCACCGATATCGCCGGCAGGCACGAACGGCGTTTCCTCTTGCTTTTTACCGCGGATGGTAAACAGCTTGCCAAGGCGCTCGGTTTCTCCCGTGCGCGTGTTGAGTAACTGGCTATCGGGCATTACTTTACCGCGAATAACCTTGAAATATACCATCTTGCCGACAAAAGGATCGACCACCGTTTTAAATACCGTGGCTACCGTGGGGGCATCCTCTTCCACCTTCAATTCAACCGGTTCGCCGTTTATGTCCTCGCCGATCTCGCCGGCAACCGTCTCTGCCCAAGGCGCCAGCCACAGCAAACCTGTCAGCAACTGGTCAACCGCTTCGAGCTCCGTGGCAGAGCCGCAAAAAACGGGGGCAATCTCGCCGCGACGCACGCCGTGCGCGATGCCGGCAATCAGCTCATCGGGGGTAAACTCCTCGCCGGAGAAGTATTTTTCCATCAGTTCTTCGCTCGTTTCCGCAACGGCCTCGCACATAGCCGTGCGCAAACCTTCCAGACGGTGTCCCATATCGGGAATCGGCACGGCGGTTGCCTTGCCGTTTTCGTATGTATAGGCGCGGTATTCCAGCAGGTTGACGTAGCACTGCACCTTGTGGTCCACTACATAGGGGACGACCAGCGGACACACCATCGGACCGAAGGTGGCCTTCATCTCCTCGAACACTTTATAGAAATCCGCGCTTTCGCGGTCTAATTTGTTGACAAAGAAAATGGTGGCAATACCCTTTTTCTGGGCGGCAGCAAACGCTTTCTCTGCGCCGACCGTGACACCACTTTTACCCGAAATAACAACCACTGCACTACCGGCAGCGCGAATACCCTCACGCACGCCGCCAACAAAGTCAAACAAGCCGGGGGTGTCGAGCAGATTCATCTTTGTGCCCTTCCATTCTACGGGAACGATGGAAGTGGATACAGAAACCTTACGGCGGATTTCTTCGGGATCAAAGTCACTGACGGTATTTCCATCCGCAACCTTTCCTAGTCGGTCAAGCTGTCCGGTCAGATAGCAAGCCGCCTCGGTCAGTGAAGTCTTGCCCGAACCGGCATGACCGGCGAGAGCAACGTTGCGGATGTTTTTTGCATGATAGTATTGCATGGAATCCACGCCCTTTCTGTCTACCTCTTTCGACAATATTTATCAAAAGAGGGTATTTTGCACAAAAATATTTCCTTTGGTGAAATATCTTTATATGATTATAATATAAATTCGCAAAGAATACAACAGTTTTTTGTGTATTTATTTAGAAAATTTCCCTGTTTCTTTTTGTAATAAAGCACAAAAGCTGTATAAGCAATCTGCTCATACAGCTTTTGTTGATTGGAATTACATCTTATCAACGCACACGCCGCCGTACGGACGGATGTTCAGTACGTGGCAGGAACCTTCGCCAAAGACGTTCTCCATAAGCGATTTGAACTCCCCCAATGTATCCAGCGGTACAAAATTCTGCGTTGTGCCGCTAAAACCGCCGCCGTGAACGCGCCACGCACCCTTGCCTTGCAATATGCCCTGCGCCAACGCCAATGCCAGCGACATTCCCTGTTCCTCGATATGACTATTCGGGTAAACGTTTTGCAAATATTCGAACGACGAATTGCCCGACTCAATAATCAGCGTCTTAAATGCGTCAAAATCGCCGCGACGCAGTGCCGCCACTTGGTCGAGCACACGGTCGTTATCGCGCAGGAAATGAATCGAGCGAAGCACCGCGCGGTCGCCGTGCTTTTCGCGTAAAGAGCGGATGTTTGACAGCAGGGCATTCATTGTTGTATCCCGCAAAAATTCCACGCCAAGCGACTCGGCAACCGCAAACATCTCAGCAGGGATAGCGGCATATTCGTGCGTCAGATCGGCGTGATTGCCGCCGACATCCACGATGCACAATGCGTGTCCCGACGCAGAAAAATCAACATCCACCTGTTCGATAATCGGTTTGGACGGATCGGCAAAATCGATGGCAATGATATTACCGACAGAGGAAGCCATCTGATCCATCAAACCACAGGGTTTGCCAAAATAGACGTTTTCGGCGTATTGCGCAATTTGTGCAATCTCCACAGCGCTGACGGCTCCATCGTTGTAAAGGTGATTGAGAATAACGCCAACAAGCACCTCAAATGCCGCGGATGAAGAAAGTCCGGAGCCTTTAAGCACGTTGGACGTGGTGTACGCATCAAAGCCGCCTACCATATATCGGAGCTGCGCAAACCGCGCCGCCGTACCGCGAATAAGGGAAGCAGAGCGATTTTTCTCCTCGTCGCGAGGCGTAAGCTCATTTATTGACACGGTATCCATCGGGTACCCCTCGGACTTGATGCGGATAGCATTTTTTGTGGGGCGGACAACCGCAATAATATCCAGATTCACACTACCTGCCAACACGCGACCGTGATTGTGGTCGGTGTGATTGCCACCGATCTCGGTTCGACCGGGTGCGGAAAACAACAACAGTTCCATGTCATCATCACCGAATGTTTCAACAAATCCCTCGACGGCTTTACCGTATCGCTCACGCTGGAAAAGCACCTGATCTTCACCGTACAGCGAGGAAAATGCGCGGTCATAATACCCCGATTACGGATGCAGACATAGTCATCTCCCTTTCAAATCCCACTTCATCTAACAATATTATACGTGTCATAAGAAAAAAGTGCAACCTTTTAATTTTTCTGTTCCTATGGACAAATGTTGCAAGACGTGTTACAATACGAATGGATTTTTAACGAAAGGATGCTTGCACGTGAAAAATCTGCGCTATTCCTTTAAGGATACGTTAAAAGAAAACGCCGGTTTATCGGTGTACAATACCGGCTATGAACGGTGTGACAGCAGTTACGGCTGGGGACCTGCTCTGCGCGATCATTATTTAATTCATTATATCTCCGCCGGTTGCGGCATCTATACGCACGGAGATAAAACCTATTCCCTTTCCCAGGGAGATTTGTTTTTGATCAGCCCCGGCAAGCTTGTTCACTATCGGGCTGATCGTAACGATCCATGGGAGTATTGCTGGGTAGGATTTAACGGCGCCGACGCTCGCCGTCTGGTGATGATGGCCGGTTTCACAGCGGATAATCCGGTAATGCACAGCAATGACCCAACAGAGACCAAGCGACTGCTGATGGCGATTGCCGAAGCCAGTGGCAGCGGAGCCGCCAATGACGCGCAGATGGTGGGATGTTTATATCATTTTCTTGCCCACCTCATTCGGCTGAATGATCAAAACTCCATCGGCAATCCTCATCAAGAATACGTTGCCAACGCCTTGCGATTCATCCAGTATAATTACGCCAATGATATCGGAATCGGCGATATTGCCGCCTACGTCGGTATCAGTCGCAGTCAGCTTTATCGAGCGTTTTTGGAGGATTTCGGGGTGTCTCCGCACACCTATCTGCAACGCTACCGCATCAATGAGGCGTGCAGTCTACTCCGCAACCCCACCTATTCCATTGCAGAGGTTGCCGGTTCGGTGGGCTTTAATGACCCGTTGTATTTCTCGCGTGTTTTCAAATCCCTCAAAGGTTGTCCTCCGTCTGTCTATCAGTGTGAACGCAGACAAATATAACGTAAAACCACCGATTTTTGTCGGTGGTTTTTCTTGTTTGCTGCTATTACCAAACCTGTTCCATTTCTTCGCGCAGACGGCGAATGATGCGTTTTTCTAAGCGTGATATGTAGGATTGTGAAATACCCAGCATATCCGCCACCTCTTTTTGCGTATGCTCCTTTTCTCCGTAAATTCCGAATCGCAGACACATAATGCGTTTTTCGCGTGAAGAAAGTCGCGAAACGCAATTAAGCAATTCATCCCTTTCAGCCTCTTGCTCCATATCTCGATGCACAATATCCGGTTCACTGCCTAAAATGTCGGATAGCAACAATTCGTTTCCATCCCAATCGACATTCAACGGCTCATCAATGGAAATCTCATTGCGTTTTTGTGCGTTCTTACGCAAATACATTAGGATCTCATTCTCGATGCATCGGGAGGAATAGGTTGCGAGCTTGATATTACGCTCAGGGCAAAACGTGCGCACAGCCTTGATAAGTCCGATGGTGCCAATCGAGATAAGGTCCTCTATCCCGACACCGGAATTTTCAAATTTCCGTGCAATATATACCACTAAACGCAAATTATGCGTAATAAGTAGGTTCTGTGCCGTCTTCTCCCCTCTTTCCAAGGCGATAAGAGCCCGCTCCTCTTCTTGCGCGGACAACGGAGCAGGAAGCATTTCCGTGCCGTTAATGTAATGTACAGCTTCTCCGCCAAGTAGCCGAAAAAGCCATAGGCGAATGCGATGCCACAACCGTAAAATCATTCCGTATATCCTCCCGTCAGAAAAGCTGATCACCCAAAGCACTGCCGATCAACCCGTTATAATCTCCGCGACCAAGTCGTTCACAAATGGCTACATAACAGTTTTCCAGCGCCCGTTCTCCCTGCGGCGTTACGGCAACGACTCTGTCCGGAATAAACGCCGGCAGTAGACCTTCTCCACCCAGTGAATCAAAGGGTACTACACGCCACGCACCGTCGGGTGGCAACGCATCGACACTTTCGGGGATGGATAACAGTCGCTCCATCATTCCTCTTTCCGCCACCAGAACAGGACGATTGGAAAACGGCTCTGTCAGATGATTGCCGCTGTCGTAAAGGCATCTGAGCGACACAAAACGCGTGCCTTTATGTACTCGCACGGTGAAATCCAGTTCCGCAGGCGCCCGACGGCGAACAATACGCTCAAACACGCTCATCAACCCATAGCATAACCCGGTAAGTCCCACCAACAGCCATGGGGACACCGCATAATA
>JAZOCH010000149.1:0-5572 GCA_045596425.1 Acutalibacteraceae bacterium
CGAGCGAATATCCAAGGAACTCACATTGTCACCTCTTTACGATTTCTTGACAAAAGCGGCGATGAAAAATCCATCGGTGCCGTGAATATGCGGAAACAGCGTAATTTGATGGGAAGCAGGCTCCCCTGCTTTGGCAAAACAGCCATCCAGCGGCAAACGCTTGGGTGAAAATTCGGGATGTTGTTCCAAAAACGCCTGCGCGACCTGCTCGTTTTCCTCAGGGCGCAGCGTGCAGGTTGAGTATTGCAATACGCCGCCGTCACGCACCAGTTTTGCCGCTTGCGAGAGAATGCGCAACTGCAACGACGGCAATTCGGCAAAATCTGCCGAATCCTTATAGCGAATCTCCGGTTTGCGGCGCATAACGCCCATCCCTGAGCAAGGGGCATCACAAATCACACGATCAAACTGCCCAATCTGTTCATCCATCGGTGCCAGAGAGGCGTCTCTTTGTGTTGCCGTGATGCAGGTTAGCCCGTATTCGGCGGCACGGCGGCGGATGGTCGCACACTTCTGTTCATACAGGTCGGTAGACACGATCACGCCGCGATTTTGCATAATCTGCGCAACCGTCAAACTCTTACCGCCAGGAGCGGCACACACGTCCGCTATGCGTTCATTCGGCTGTGCGCCGAGCGCATAGCAACACCACTGCGAGGCGGCATCCTGAAAATAGAAATGGGACTTCATTTCATCGGGCAAGCACCGAAGCGCCTGTCCCGAGGATACGCAAAATGCATTCGGCAAGCCGTCGACCGCGGTGCAGGCAACACCGTGTTGTTCCAGCGTAGCCGACAGTGCCTCTGCCGTTGTACGGCAGGTATTCACGCGAATATATGCCGGTGGAGCCTCGTTGATGCTCTCCAACAAACCGCGCATACACTCCTCGCCGTATGCCTGCCGCCAAGCGCGGATATGCGCGCGCGGACAGGAATAGCGAATTTCCAAGCCTTTATCGGTATCGGGCAGTTCACTCAATAGGCGATTTGCCTCACGTTGAACGCCGCGTAATACCCCATTCACAAACCCCGACAAGCGACCGCAACCGAAGGTACGTGTCAGTGACACGCTCTCATTGATTGCCGCGAAAGCAGGCACGCCGTCGGTAAAAAGCAGCTGATATACCCCCACACGAAGTATCTCGCGCACCGCAGGCTGCATCTGCTTAACGGGGGTGGATGACAGCTTGTTGAGTAAATAATCAATCGTTAAGCGGCGCTCGGTCACGCCGTAAACCAACCGCGAGGTCATCCCTCGCTCAGAAGGTGGGACTGCTTGGTGTTCCAACAGTTCTTCTAATAGGATATTGGAATAACCACCCTGCTCCTGTATGCGCAACAGCGCCGTCACCGCCGCGCGGCGCGCATCCGTCTGTACCGTCATTCCAACACCGTCCCGACAGCAATCGGGTGGCCGCGCAGGTAGTCCTCCGCCGCCATACGACGTGAACCCTCGGCTTGCAGTTCTTCCACAATCAACGTGTTACCGTCACCGCAGGCGACCGTCAAAGGAGTGGCGGATACCACCGTACCTGCCGCCGCATCGGTTGAAGCACCGACCGCTGTGCGGTACAGCTTTACAGTTTTACCGTCAACACGGCAGGTCGCCACGGGCCACGGATTCAACCCACGCACTTGATTGTGCAAGGTTTGGGCATTCTTATTCCAACACACGGGACACATCGACTTATCCAGCATAGAAGCATAGCAAGCGCCCTCGGACGGCTGCGGTGTGGGGGTGATTTCTCCGCGAACGAGTCCGTCCAGCGTACGGCTGAGCAGGTCTGCTCCATCCGCCGCCAACAAATCAAACAGCTCGCCGCCCGTCATAGTATCCGTAATCGGGCGACGAGACATCAGCAGTATATCGCCTGTGTCAACGCCCTCATCCAGCTTCATCGTGGTAACACCACTCTCTGCATCGCCATTCAGCACCGCCCATTGTACGGGCGCCGCACCGCGATAACGCGGCAACAGTGAGCCGTGAACGTTGATACAGCCGTACGGCGTGAGTTCCAGAATTCGTTTCGGCAAAATCTTACCATAGGCCACCACGATGATCGCCTCGGCGCCAACGGCTTTGAGCGTATCGTAGCATTCGTCGATCTTCATCGAATTAGGCTGATATACGGGAAGATTATGTGTCAAGGCGCACGCCTTCACGGCAGGCGGCGTCATAATCTGCTTTCGTCCAACTGGTTTATCAGGCTGGGTAACCACCAACGCGATCTCGTGACCGTCATTAATCAGCCGTTCCAATGCAGGCACGGCAAAATCGGGGGTGCCCATATAAATCAGCTTCATAACCGTGCCTCCTTTCAGCAATTACTTTAATTCATCCGGAGCGAGCATCCGCTTGACCTTCTCTTTGAAAATGACACCGTCTAAGTGGTCACATTCATGCTCGGCACACTCCGCCGCCAGCCCGTGTAACGTCACAACGAAATGCTTGCCGTCACGGTTCTGTGCCTGCAATTTAACCTCTTCGGGGCGGATAATCAAGCCATACTCACCGGGGCTGGAAAGACAGCCCTCTACACACTCCTGCTCCCCTTTGGCGGAAACGATCTTCGGATTGATGCACTCTTTCAATCCGTCGCCCGTGTCCATAATGAACAAGCGACGAAGCACACCGACCTGTGGTGCCGCCAAGCCGACACCGTCGGCCTTTTGCAGGGTGTCCGCCATATCGTCAAGCAACTGCCACAGTCGCTCGTCAAACTTTTCCACCGGACGGCACACCTTATGTAATGCGTCATCCTTATCGGTCAATATTGTTCTGATCGCCATAATCGGCTCTCCTTCCAACTCTGTGTTACAGCATAACGGCAGGGTTGATATCCACGTATGCACTCACCTGCCGATTGCTCGGCGTGTCGTGGAAAGTGTGCAACAACTGCCGCACCAGTTCGCGCATACGCGCTGTGTTTTTCGCCTTAATGAGTAGTTTGTAGCGGTATTTTCCAGCCACGCGCAAAACGCTCGCCGGCGTGGGATCCAGTGCAATCATTGGCAGATCGCTGTACGCCTCTTTTGCCGCCGCACGCAGTTGATCCAGCATCCAACGGGCTGATTGGCGTACCGCTGTCTCCGAAACACCCGTAAACCCGAACATAAACAATTCCGCATACGGCGGATAATGCATCAGCTTACGTGAAGCAATCTCCAACTCGTAAAAGCTTGTGTAATCCTGCGCCGCCGACAATTCGATGATCGCATTGTCGGGGGTGTAGGTCTGCACAATGGCTTTTCCCTGCTGTTCGCGGCGACCGGCTCGACCAATCACCTGTGTGAGCAGCGAAAAGGTGGTTTCAAAGCTGCGATAATCGTCCGCATACAACGATTGGTCCGCCGACAGCACGCCGACCAGCCCAACCTGCGGAAAATCCAGCCCCTTTGCCACCATCTGCGTACCAATCATAATGCGATAGTCGCCCTTAGCAAAGGCCTGAAACTTGTTTTCATAAGAAAATCGGGACATCGTTGTATCGGTATCCATACGCAAAATTGGCACATCGGGGAATTTCTCATTTAACTCCTGCTCGACCGACTGTGTCCCAAGACCTGCATAACGAAGCTTATCCGACGCGCAGGACGGGCACTTGGCAGGCGGTCGCTGTGAATGGCCGCAGTAGTGACACATTAGGCGGTCATTCGCCCGATGATAGGTCATCGAGATACTGCATGATGGGCAGGTAATCACCTGTCCGCAGGAACGGCAGGATAGCTGTGTATGAAATCCGCGGCGATTGAGCAGCAAAATCACCTGCTGGCCGTTGTCAAGACAAGTCTGCATCGCTTGGTACAAGGTGTCCCCGATGATGCTGTCTCCCAGCCCCTCACCACGAAGGTCGGCAACCTCCACTATCGGCAACTGCGCATCGCCGTAACGGCTGTCCAGCGTCACCAACGTATAGCGACCAACCGTAGCCGCGTGATAACTCTCCACCGACGGTGTTGCCGAGGTCAGCAACAACAGCGCCCCGTGATGCGCGCAACGAAAACGCGCAATATCGCGCGCGTGATACCGCGGAGTGGATTCAGATTTGTAGGTATGCTCCTGTTCCTCATCCATTACGATGAGTCCCAAATTATCACAAGGAGCAAATATCGCCGAGCGTGTCCCCACAACGATGCGTGCATCGCCGCGTTTAATGCGTTTCCACTCATCCATTCGCTCGCCAATGGCAAGCCCACTGTGCAGCACCGCCACACGGCGCCCGTATTTACGGATAAACAGCTCCATCATCTGCGGCGTCAGCGAAATTTCCGGCACCAGCACGATGACCTGCTTACCGTCCGCAATCACGCGGTCGATAAGATTCATATAAACCGCGGTCTTACCACTGCCCGTCACGCCGTACAGCAAGGCGGCCGCCGCTTGATGCCGCTCGTAAAGACCGAGCAGTGTATTATAGGCGTTTTCTTGCTGTTCACTGAGCGTTTTCGGCACAATGGCAGGGGCCTCCTGTGCATCCTTATACGGGGAGCGCAACACCTCGGCATCGTACACTTCCACGAGGCCTTTTTTCTCCAAAGCGGTAACCACCGCAGGCGTCACGCCCGTAAAGTAGCACACCTCTTTGACAGACGCCGCGCCGACGTCACCCAGCAAGGATAACACCGACTGCTGTTTGGCGGTTAACTTAGGAACAGCCGCATCCTCTGTGTTGCTTCGCAGTCGCACGGTGCGAATGGATGCATCGCCTATATGACGAAACGCATCCTCGGAGCGACAAAGCACCCCCAATTGGAGTAAATGCTGCAAGGCCGGCGCATCCGCCTGCATACCCAACCGTTTGAGAAGCATCGCCTCATCCGCACCGCCGGTGCATTTTGACACGAACGCCAACAACTGCCGTTCGTTAGGTGTCAAGGTATCCAGCACCTCGGGCGGTATATCCTGCGCAGGGCGCAATACGGGACGAATGCGCATATACAACCCCGTCGGGAGCATCGCGCGCACCGCATCAAATAACGTGCAAAAGGTGCGCTCCTGCATAAAACGGGCAAGCACCAGCATCTCCGCATTCAGTAACGGTTCTTCGTCCATCACAGAATGTACGGGTTTGAGACGAGTAATCTCCGCCTGCTCACCGATGGCGGTGACAATGCCCTGCCGACGGCGATTACCACTGCCGAACGGCACCAACACGCGCACACCGACTTTCGGCTCTCCAAGATCACGCGGCCACAAATAGGAATATTCCTTATCGAAGGAAAACGTCGCCTGCTCAACAGCGATATTCACCGTCGTATGCATACCGGGCATCGTTCTCCCTCCTTCGCCTTACGGCTAAAATTCACTCGTCGTCAGACACAAAAATGCTGCAATTGCCCTCACGGAAGTCCTGAATCGCCAGACTCACCGTCTTCTCGATGATAATCTCCTTGTTCGCCTCAGCTTCCTCGGCAATCTGGCGTGCGCGCTTCGCAACGCCGACCACCACGGCGTAACGGCTGTTATTGCCCTTCAATTCTTCAATATCATTCGGTGCTAACATATCATTTTACCTCCATAACAATGTCTTCCATACGGGAATAGCGTAAACTTTCTGCATCGATGATGGTTT
>JAZOCH010000150.1:0-3961 GCA_045596425.1 Acutalibacteraceae bacterium
TTGAGGATGATGACATCGTATTTGCCGCTGTTGATTTGCTCAACAACCGCGTCACACACCTCATAAGCGCTCATTTCGGGTTTGAGGTCGAAGGTGGGAACGTCGGGCGACTGGATGAGGATGCGATCTTCGCCGGGGAAGGTACGCTCCTCGCCACCGTTAAAGAAGAAGGTGACGTGGGCGTATTTTTGCGTTTCGGCAATACGCAGCTGGGTCATACCCTGTGCGCTGATATATTCACCCATCGTCATGGTAAGCTCTTGCGGTTCAAACGCAACATCCACATTGGGCATGGTCGCGTCGTAGCTGGTCATACACACGTATTTGAGGGGGAAGAAGCCGTTCTTACGCGCAAATCCGTCAAATGCAGGGTCAACAAAGGTACGGGTAATCTGGCGCGCACGGTCAGGACGGAAATTGAAGAACACCACGCTGTCGTTCGCCTTGATGGTGCCGTCCTGTTCCAGCACGGTGGGCAGAACGAACTCGTCCGTCACGTCCGCAGCGTAGGATGCCTTCATTGCCTCAACGGCGTTATCAGCGGAGTTACCCTCGCCGTAAACCATCGCGGCATACGCTTTCTCCACGCGATCCCACGCGAAATCACGGTCCATCGCGTAGTAGCGTCCCATCACGGTGGCGACCTTGCCGACACCGATCTCCTGCATCTTATCGCACAGCTGTGCCATAAAATCCACACCCGAAGAGGGCGGCACGTCACGGCCATCCATCAGAGCGTGTACGAACACCTTGCTAATGCCGTTGCGCTTTGCCATTTCGAGAAGTCCGTAAAGATGCTCAATGTGGCTGTGCACGCCGCCGTCAGACAGCAGACCGATGAGGTGAAGAGCCGAATCGTTTTCCTTGCAGTTGTCCATCGCGCCGAGTAAGGCTTTGTTGTCAAAGAAATCGCCATCCGTAATGGACTTGGAAATCTTGACGAGCATCTGATACACCACACGACCGGCGCCGATATTGGTATGACCGACTTCGCTGTTGCCCATCTGGCCGTCGGGGAGTCCCACGTCCAGACCCGAAGCACCGATTTGGGTGGTGGGGTTTTCGGCAAACAGTTTGGACAAGTTGGGGGTTTGTGCCGCGGTGATAGCATTGCCGTAGTTATCGGGGTTAAACCCGAAACCGTCCATAATGATAAGGGTTAAAGGTTTTTTCATTTGAATACCGCCTTTCGCGTTACCTTAATAAAAGGGCGGGGCATAGTGCCGCGCCCTTTTAGGATTGGGTTATCTTATTTCGCTGCCGCAACGATGGTAGCAAAATCGTTGGCCTTCAAGGAAGCACCGCCGATAAGGCCGCCGTCAACGTCGGACATAGCGAGCAGCTCCGCGGCGTTTGCCGCATCCATCGACCCGCCGTACTGAATGGTGACAGCCTTAGCCGCCGCTTCGTTGTACAGACCGGCGATAACCTGACGAATGAGCGCACAGACCTCGTTGGCCTGCTCGGCAGTAGCGGTCTTGCCGGTGCCGATAGCCCAAACAGGCTCATACGCGATGATCACGCGGCTGAGTTCCTCTTCGGAAACACCGTCGAGCGCAATTTTGGTCTGCATAGCGACCACTTCGCCCGTGATGTCCTGCTCGCGCTGTTCGAGGTACTCACCCACGCAAAGAATGACAGTCAGACCGGCATCCAGAGCGCCGCGCACACGTTTCGCGACGGTGGCGTCGGTATCACCGAAGAAGGTACGGCGCTCGCTGTGGCCGAGGATGACGTAGCCGACACCCATCGCGCGCAGCATATCCGCCGCGATCTCACCGGTGAAAGCACCGGACTTCTCCCAATAGCAGTTCTGCGCAGCAACGCCAATGTTGGTGCCGGCAGTCGCCTCGATAGCGGCAGGCAGGTCGATGAAGGGGACACCCACCACTACGTCGCAGGTTGCATCCGCAACGAGCGGCTTGATCGCGTCAATCAGTTCTTTTGCCTCAGCCGGAGTCTTGTTCATTTTCCAGTTACCGGCAATAACGTACTTACCCATAGTTATTTCTCCTTTAATTTGAAATTCTTATTTATCGCTCATTGCGGCAATGCCGGGCAGCTCTTTGCCTTCGAGGAATTCCAAGGAAGCACCGCCGCCGGTGGAGATGTGGCTCATCTTATCGCCGAAGCCGAGAGTGTTCACCGCTGCTGCGGAATCGCCGCCGCCGATGATGGTAATCGCATCGGTCTCTGCCAGAGCCTTCGCGACCGCGATGGTGCCCTTAGCCAGCGTGGGGTTCTCGAACACGCCCATCGGGCCGTTCCACACAACCGTTTTAGCGTTCTTGACTTCCTCGGCGTACAGTTCAGCGGTGGCAGGGCCGATATCGAGACCCATCATATCGTTCGGGATCGCATCCGCGGCAACAACCTCAACGGCAATTTCTGCATCGATGGGGTTGGGGAACTCCTTCGCGATGGTGCAGTCAACGGGGAGCAGAATCTTAACGCCCTTCTCCTCGGCACGGGCAAGCATCTCACGGCAGTAGTCGATCTTCTCGCTGTCCAGCAGGGAGGTGCCGATGCCATAGCCCTTCGCGGCGAGGAAGGTATACGCCATACCGCCGCCGATGATGAGGGTGTCAGCTTTATTGAGCAGGTTCTCGATAACGTTGAGCTTATCCGCAACCTTAGCACCGCCCAGAATGGTGACAAAGGGACGGGCAGGGTTGTTAACGGCACTGCCGAGGTACTGCACCTCTTTGGCCATCAAATAGCCGTTGGCGGATTCTTCGGCATAAGCGGTCACGCCCACGGTGGAGCAGTGAGCACGGTGCGCCGCACCGAACGCATCGTTGACAAACAGGTCACACAACGAGCCGAGCTCCGCAGAGAACGCTTCGCCGTTCTTGGTCTCCTCTGCGCGGTAACGGGTGTTCTGCAACAGCACAACGTCGCCGTCCTTCATAGCAGCCACAGCCGCCTTGGCATTGTCGCCGACAACGGTATCATCCGCAGCAAACACCACGTCCTTGCCGAGCTTCTCGCTCAGACGGACAGCCACAGGGGCGAGGGACAGCTCGGGCTTCGGTTCACCCTTCGGTTTGCCGAGGTGAGAGCAAAGGATAACCTTTGCGCCATTGTTAATGAGATACTGAATGGTGGGCAGAGCAGCAACGATGCGGTTTTCGTCGGTGATGACACCGTTTTTCAGCGGCACGTTGAAATCGCAACGCACCAAAACGCGCTTGCCGGCAACATTCAGGTCTTCCACGGTTTTCTTACTCAGATAGCTCATAGTATGACTTCCTTTCAAAATATATTGTCTGTTAAA
Organism: Acutalibacteraceae bacterium; assembly: GCA_045596425.1. Classification (GTDB taxonomy): domain Bacteria; phylum Bacillota; class Clostridia; order Oscillospirales; family Acutalibacteraceae; genus UBA5905. The sequence goes on from JAZOCH010000150.1 coordinate 3,278, forward strand.
AACATAACATACGAACAGAACTATTGTAAACGATTTCCTCACCTTTTGCAAGGGCTGAAAGCGAAAATCGTACAAATACACAAATATTCTATCCTTTATCTTCCTTTTTATGTAATCACAGTAAGCGAAGACCTTTCGGATAGCGGTTTTTCAGGCGGCCGCCCGCCAGTTTCCCAAAGCCGACGGGTAAATCCTCGATACACACTGCCGTCCATCCGTTTTTGCCGCCAGCCGTCAGTTCTTCGCCGTGTAAAAAGGCGGTTAGCCGTGGATCGTCTGGCGCGAAAGTCAAGCTGCGCCGACAATTAGCGCGGTTTGTTGCCAAGAAGGCGGCGTGACAGGGCTCTAAGCGGTTTTTGCACACCTGTGCAACCGCTATACCGGCGCAAAGGATGTTGAGCCCCGATAAATTGGGGAGGTTAGGCGGTAACAGACGTACCGTATCACCGAAGGTGACAAATTCGCCCTCGGGCGGTGCTAGGAAGCACTCACGGTACAATTCCTGCGCGGCTTGACGGTTGGCATCTTTTGTCGGCGGTGTGTACGGGCGTGGTGGGGTGTTGTCGGCGTCCTCGATGCGTTTAAACAAGGCGATAAAATGTCCTTCACCGCCGTGGTGAGGAAATATGCGCCGACAGCCCGTTAAATCCGCTGTGCATACATCGCTGACAGCATACGGACGAA
>JAZOCH010000151.1:0-4521 GCA_045596425.1 Acutalibacteraceae bacterium
GCGCCGTATTGAGGCGCTGACCGGTGAGGGCGTGCTGGCGTATTATGCCGCACTGGAAGCGAAGATGAACCGCATTGCCGCTACGCTCAGAGCTAAGGATAACGAGGTTGAGGACAGAGTGGCGCACTTGCAGGTGCAGGTAAAGGAATTGACCGCCGAGAACGAGAGCCTCAAAAACAAGCTCGCACAGAGTGCGATGGGCGATGTGATGGATAAGGTACAGGAGATCGGCGGCATTAAGGTGCTGGCGACCCGTGTGCCGGATGTGGATACCGCCGCACTGCGCGAGTTGGGTGACCAGCTGCGCGATAAGCTCGGTCAGGGCGTGGTGGTATTGGTCACCACTTTTGCCGACAAGGTAAGCATTCTCGCCACTGCGACGGCGGATGCGGTCGCCGCCGGTATTCACGCAGGCAATATTGTCAAGGCGGTTTCCGCTGTGTGTGACGGTAAGGGAGGCGGACGCCCCGATTCGGCCATGGCAGGCGGTAAGGATATTTCCAAAGCGGATGACGTCGTGAACGCTGTGGCGGATACGATTACTGCTATGGTGAAATAATAGAGAGGAAAAACGCTATGGATTGCATATTTTGTAAGATTGCGGCAGGGGATATCCCGTCGAATAAGGTATATGAGGACGAAAAGGTGCTGGCGTTTTACGATATCGAGCCGAAAGCACCCGTACACGTGCTGATTATCCCGAAGGTACATCTGGACGGCGCGCGTGCAGTGACCGCGGACAACAGTGCGGTTGTGGCGCACATCTTTGCGGTGATTCCGCGTATTGCCGAATTGCTGGGCGTTTCCGACTATCGCATAGTGACCAACAACGGTGTTGAGGCAGGACAGACCGTTCAGCATTTGCATTTCCATCTTCTCGCCGGCCGTACGCTCGGCGGGATGGGCTGATGAGCGCTATGCAGGTCGTTGTAGTTGATTTAGAGTGGAACGGCAGTTATTCCAAGAAAGCGCACGGCTATTTTAATGAGATTATTGAGATAGGTGCCGTGAAGCTGGATGGGAATATGCAGGTCGTGGATGAATTCAGCGAGCAGATTCGCCCAGTGGTGAGCAAAAAACTGTCCACCATCGTGACGGACTTGACACATATCAGCGCTGAGGAGCTGGAAGACGGCACCACCTTTGCCAAGATGATGCGCCGTTTCGCTGCGTGGATCGGCAACGAGCCGACGGCGATTCTCACGTGGAGTACCACCGACCTGCTGGTGCTGATGGAGAACTGTCGCTTCTTTTACGGCAAGCAGGAGATTCCCTTCCTTGGGAATTATATGGACTTTCAGGCGTACGCGCAAAAGCGTATGGGCGTTACCGACGGCCAACAGCTTGGCCTTGCGAGGGCAGGCGAATTGCTGGGTATTCCCGAGGATGAACTATCCTTGCATCGTGCGTTGGACGACAGCCGACTGACCGCGCGTATTTTGCAAAAGGTAGTGGAACGGGAGTCCTTTGAAGCGGCGATTATGTCGGTGGATGCGGAGTTTTACCGCCGCATCACCTTCAAGACCACGGTTATCAGCGATATTGATAACCCGTTGGTTAAGCGCAGTGAGTTGGCGTTTGACTGTCCCGAATGCGGACAAGGTATGCGCCGCCGCGGACAGTGGCGTTTTCGCTCACGGGCGTTTTGTGCGGAGTTTTCCTGCCGCCGCTGTCAAAAGACGTACAACGGCCGCGTACAGTTCCGCCTCAAATACGAGGGGTTAGAGGTACGCAAGAAACTTAACGAAAAGAAACCGCCCGAGGAACAGCCGCAAGCCGCGGAGGTTACTGTGGGCTGACGAACACGGTACAGCCCCTTGTCATACACTGGCAAGAGGAGGTGGCGCCGATGCGCAGTCGCGGTTTGCGTGCTTATCGAAACAGAAACAGTCGCTTTTGGCGGCGCGTGTCGGTGTGCCTGTTCGCGGTGGCGGTGGTAACGGCTATTTGCCTTGTTCGCTGCCGTGAGGTGGTGTATGCGTTTGCTAAGAGCAGTGCCGCTTGGACGGCGGAAAAAACCACCAACGAAACGGTGGCGCGTGTCATACAAGACAATCAGTCCCTTTGCCGAGAACTCATATCGGTAGCGTATAACGACACGAATGTTGTGTCCGACTTGCGTGTGGATTCCACGGGCGTCAATACCATTAAAACCGCTGTTTCAGCGGCGGTGATGGATGCCTTGAAGGATGCAACGGGCGTAGATGTACAACTTCCGTTGGCGACGCTTTTTGGCTTGGATTGGCTCAGTGGCTGGGGACCGCGCATAACGGTGCCGATGAGCGCAACACAGAGCGTGTTTACCTCGGTGTCGTCGTCCATTGAAGATGTTGGTATTAACCAGTCGATTTTTCAAGTCAACGTCCGTGTGCGTGTCAACCTGTGGATCGTTACGCCGGCAGGGTACGCGGATGTGACGGTGGATAACGATTTCCCCGTGGCGCAGACCGTGTTGCTCGGCAAAGTGCCGGATAATCTTACCGAGGTTTACGGGGACAGCCAAGATACCATTGGTGAGATATTTGATTATGGGACGATTAACGATTAACATCAATTAAACGGAGTGGATGTGAATGGATAGACAGCAAGCCGCCGAGCGCATTCTTGCCTTGCGCGAGCAAATCGACTATCACAGTCGTCGGTATTACGACGAGGATGCCCCCGAAATTGAAGACGATGCGTTTGATGCGCTGACGAGAGAATTGCGTGAGTTGGAGGAGCAATACCCCGAGCTTATCACGGCGGACTCCTACACCCAGCGCGTGCACGGACAGTTGTCAACGCTGTTTACACCCGTCACGCACGAGGTGCCGCTCGGCAGCTTGCAGGATGTGTTTGCCGAGGACGAGGTGCGCGACTTTGACCGTCGTGTGCGCGAAACGGTGGCATCCCCTCGGTATGTAGTCGAGCCGAAGATTGACGGCTTATCCATTGCCATCGAATACCGTGATGGCCTTTTTGTGCGCGGTGCTACGCGCGGTGACGGCTTGGTCGGGGAGGACGTGTCCGCCAACCTGATGCGTATTGCAGATATTCCGCAAACGCTCAACCAATCGGTTGAACGGCTGATTGTTCGCGGTGAGGTGTATATGCCGCGTGAGAGCTTTGCCAATCTGGTGCGCGAGCAGGAGGAAAACGGGGAAAAGGTATTCAAAAACCCCCGCAATTCCGCTGCCGGCACCCTGCGACAGAAAGATCCTGCGGTGGTTGCACGGCGCGGATTGTCGCTGTTTGTGTTTAATATGCAGTTGGTCGAAGGGGAAGAGATACTTTCTCATGCGCAGGCACTTTCCAGAATGGCGCAGCTGGGCTTTCCCGTCGTGCCGATGGTCAGCACGACCGAGGATATCGACGAGGTCATTCGCTTGATTCGTGCCATTGGGGAAAAGCGCGGCAGTTTGCCCTTTGATATTGACGGCGCGGTTGTTAAGGTCGATGACCTTGCTCAGCGTGAACAGATTGGCAGCACCAGTAAATTCCCCAAATGGGCGGTTGCCTATAAATATCCGCCCGAAGAAAAGGAAACGGTACTGCGTGAGATAGAGATTAGTGTCGGGCGCACGGGCGTACTGAAACCGACGGGTGTGTTTGACCCCGTAACACTGGCAGGCACGACCGTAACACGGGCTACCTTGCACAATCAGAATTTCATCGATGAAAAAAGTCTTGGAATCGGGGATACCGTCGCGATGCGTAAAGCAGGGGATATTATCCCCGAGGTGGTGCGCGTTGTGCGCCACACACCGAATGGGGAGCCGTATCGCTTGCCATTGGTATGTCCGTCCTGCGGCTCGAATGCTATCCGCGAGGAGGATGAGGCGGATCTTCGTTGCGTTAATCCGTCTTGTCCGGCGCAACGCCTGCGCAACCTTATCCATTTTGCATCCAAGGACGCCATGGATATTGACGGACTCGGTCCGGCGGTGTTGGAGCTGTTAGTCAACAGCGATTTAATATGTAAAGTTAGCGAGCTTTACACGCTGAAAAAGGCGCAACTGAGCGGTTTAGAGGGTTTGGGAGATAAGTCGGCAGATAATTTGCTTGCCGCGATTGCCGCCTCTAAGGGCAACGACTTATACCGTGTAATTTTCGGTTTGGGCATCCGTCATATTGGGCAAAAGGCGGCAAAATTGTTGGCTAACCGCTTTGGTACGATGGACGCTGTGATGAACGCCACCGCCGAGGAGGTTGCACAAATTGACGGCTTCGGTGATATTATGGCGCAGAGCGTGGTGGCGTTCTTTTCCTTGGAGCCATCGCGTGAATTAGTCGCCAATCTGGCGGCGTGCGGTGTGAATATGACCGCTCACCGCGACGAGACGGCAGACAGCCGCTTTGCCGGAATGACGTTTGTGCTCACGGGTACGTTACCGACGCTCAAACGCGATGAGGCGGCGGCGATAATCGAAAAATTCGGCGGAAAAACCGCGAGCAGTGTGTCAAAAAAGACGTCCGTGGTGTTGGCAGGCGAGGAAGCCGGCAGTAAGCTGAGCAAGGCGCAACAGCTCGGTATTCGCGTTA
>JAZOCH010000152.1:0-10371 GCA_045596425.1 Acutalibacteraceae bacterium
GATTATCTGTCCTCCTTCGGGTTTGCGCTGGTTGTTATCGGCCTGGTGAGAATCCGCCAATATATCCGCATAACCAAAACCGAGGAAACCATCCAAAAACAGCGGATCGCCGAGACCGACGAGCGCAATATCGCCATCGCCCACAAAGCGAAAAGCGTGGCCTTTCTTGGGTATGTTTTGCTGGCATCCGTGGCGATTATTGTGTTGCAACTACTGAACCTCCCCTTGGTGGCGACCGTTCTTTCCGCAACGGTCTGCGTATTACTGGTCATATATTGGGTGAGTTATTGGATTATCTGGCGTAAATCTTAATAAATCGCCTTAACGCAAAGCCCTCGTTGCCGTACGGCAACGAGGGCTTATTGTCGTTTTTACATATAGCTGAGGGTCACGCCGTCGGCATTGCCGTCAATCGCCACCGCCGTGACGGGGTCATCGTGGCGGTTAACAATGGTCTCGGCGATTTTGTTCTCCACCTCGCGGCGAATAAGGTTGCGCAGGTCACGCGCACCGCGCTTGCCGCCGTGGGATTTCTCCGCCAGTGCGGTCAATGCCGCATCCGTCCACGTCAACGCGATACCGCGCTCCGACAGCGGCTCCACCAGCTCGGACAGCATCAGCCGCGCGATGTCCACGAAATTCTCCTTGGACAACGGGCGGAAGAACACGATTTCGTCCACGCGCCCGATAAATTCGGGGCGCAGGAAATCACTCAGTGCCTTAATGGCGCGGTCCTTTGCCGCATCGCTTTCGGTTTTGCCGAAGCCCATCAGGTTTTCTTTGAGCTGACTGCCGGCATTGGAGGTCATCACGATGACGGTATTTTCAAAATTCACCACGCGACCATGAGCATCCGTCACGCGCCCCTCGTCAAGAATCTGTAACAAGATGTTGAGCACGTCGGGATGCGCCTTTTCAATCTCGTCAAACAGAATGACGGAATAGGGCTTGCGCCGCACCTTCTCGGTGAGCTGTCCTGCCTCGTCATAGCCAACGTAGCCGGGGGGAGAACCGATGATACGGGACACCGCGTGCTTTTCCATAAACTCCGACATATCCAAACGGATAAGCGTTTCGGGCGTGTCAAACAACTGCGCGGCAAGTACCTTGACCAGCTCGGTCTTGCCGATGCCCGTCGAGCCGACGAAGATAAAGGATGCCGGACGGCGACGAGGGCTGATCTGCACGCGACTGCGGCGAATGGCGGCAGCAACGGCGGCAACCGCCTCCTCCTGCCCGATCACCTTTTCGCGCAGAGCCTGCTCCAAATTCGCCAGTCGACCGAGCTCGCTCTCCTGCACCTTGGATGCCGGAATGCCCGTCCACAGCTCGATGACCCGTGCCAGTGCCTCAGCGGTCACGGGTGCCGCGGTTGCCTCTTGCTCGACTGCCTGCACCTGCTGTTGCACCTGCATCAGCTGGGCGCGCGTGTTGGCAAGCGATTCGTAATCAATCGTTTCCGCAGACATTGCGGTTTCTTCCTCGTTTTTCAGACGCGTTTCCTCCGCCTGCAAGCGCGCGTATTCGTCCGCCTTTTTGTTGGCGAGCGCGGTCGCGGCACACGCTTCGTCCAGCAGGTCAATCGCCTTATCGGGCAGATAGCGGTCGGTGATATACCGCTCCGCGAGCGATACCGCACGGCGAAGCACCTCGTCGGTCACCGTTACCCCGTGATACCCCTCGTAATAGGGGCGCACACCGCGCAAAATCTCGTACGCTTCCTCCACCGACGGCTCTTCCACCGTCACAGGCTGGAAACGCCGTTCCAGCGCGGCATCTTTTTCAATGTACTTGCGATATTCGTTAAAGGTGGTCGCGCCGATGACCTGAATCTCTCCACGGGACAGCGCCGGTTTGAGGATGTTCGCGGCGTTCATACTGCCCTCGGAATCACCCGTGCCGACCAGCGTATGCACCTCGTCAATAAACAGAATAATGTTGCCTGCCGCCTTGACCTCCTCGACAAGCCCCTTGATGCGGCTCTCGAACTGGCCGCGGAACTGGGTGCCGGCGACCAGCGCCGTCATATCCAGCAAGTGCAGTTCCTTGTTCTGCAAGCGCAAAGGCACCTCGCCTGCCACCATCCGCTGTGCCAGTCCCTCCGCAATCGCGGTCTTGCCGACACCCGGCTCACCGATGAGGCAAGGGTTATTTTTGGTGCGGCGCGATAAAATCTGGGTAACGCGGTATATCTCACGCTCGCGCCCGACGGTGGGGTCCATCCCTCCCTGCCGCGCCTTAGCGGTCAGGTCGGTGCAATACTGGTCAAGGTATTTGCGCTTTTTGTCTTTATCCGCTTTTTTGCCCTTTTTGGGCGGTTCGTCGCTCGGCATATCCCCCTTGGGAGAAGCACCGGGGAACGCGCCGCCGAACAAATTCTGCAAAAACGGGAACGCCGGAGCGCCGCCGGGAGAGAAATCCTCCTCGCCGTCGTCCTCGCCCTCGGTCATCGCCATCATCTCTTCCATCTGCTCGTTCATCTGCTCCACATCCTCGTCGCTGATGCCGAACTTTTTGAGCATATCGTTGACGGGCTGAATGCCGATCTCCTTGGCGCAGGAGAGGCAGTAGCCCTCGTTACTGGTTTCACCGTTGTCCACGCGGGTGACAAATACCACCGCCGGACGTTTTTTGCATCGCACGCAGGTCGTCATTGTGTTCATCCTTTCTCAGAGGCAGGGGATTCGCCGACATTCTGCCGAAAGCGCAGAAACAGTTGCAGGTAACCGATAAAGGCGATGAGCATCGAGGCTCCGACCAACCCCACCAGCAGCCACAGCACCCACGGGGCGTGCGCAGACAGGGTGTCGTACCACAGCACGATGACCAGCATCGTCGCGTAAAACAGCACCGTCGATACCTTGCCGAACCACCGCGCGCCCTGCGCCTGCACGTTCTTTTTAAGCAGCAGGATGCCGCCGATGCCCTGCGACAGCTCTTTGACAAAGCACAGCACCGTCAGCGGTAGTAATTCGGTATACCGCGTGGTCAAGCAGATCACCACCGCCACCTGTGTCAGCTTATCCGATAAGGGGTCGAGCAGTTTGCCGCAATCGGTTATCATATCAAAATGTCGCGCGATAAAGCCGTCCACACAGTCGGTCAGTCCCGACACCAGCAGCACCCCGAACGCCCACATTTCCAGACGAAGCAGATACAGCACCGCAAACACGGGAATCAGCGCAATACGCAAAACCGACAGCGCATTCGGGATATTCCATTTCCATTCAACATTCAGAATCCGCATAAAAGGAACCCTTCTTTACACGATTTATAAGACATTCAGCAACTCAGTCAGTGCACCGCTGAGGGGGTTGATCTCGGCAATCATCCGCACCACGGTGGTCTCGCTGATTGCCTGCAAGGTCACCGCGCCGTCCGCCGCACTCGTCGCAGCAAGCACCTGTATCACCGTCACCGCCAGCAACGCCCACAAGGCACCCGACACCACACCGCCGATAAGCCCCAGCGTTTTGTTGAGCTGTTTGAGCAGCGGCAGCTTGGCGACCAGATTGAGTACGCGCAACACGATGGACACCACGATATACACGATAAAGAACAGCAAAAGTGAGCATACCGCTTTGAGCAGCGGCACGAGTAGCGGCTCGATAACGGCGTTGACGCTCTCCGAAACGGGGGTCTCGGTGCCAATTGGCATCACGTTTGCCAAATCATTGACATCCGCTACGCCAACCTGCGCGAGCAGGTTCTTTACCACCGTCGGCAAAGACTCATAGGCATTGTTCAGGTTCTCGATGGCGGTACCCTCGGTCTGCTCGACCTGCGTTTCCACCGTTTCAAGAATGGTCGGCTCCACCGCCTTATCGTACACAATCTGCGATACGGGGCCGCTGAGCAGTGCCGACACCGCCAGCGCCGCAACGAACGCGACGATGCCTGCCACGGTCTTGATAAAGCCGCGTTTGGCACCAATCCACACACACAACAGGAAAATTAGTATAACCACTGCATCCAATAAATATTTCATCGTTATGGTCCTCCGTTAGGATAATGTGTATTGTTGTAAAGTACTCAGTCCCATCACCACGGCGGTATCGCCGAACAGCACCGCTTGCTGTCCGTCCGCCTCGACGGATGCCGCTTTTCCTGCGCCCGTTTTGGTGATGATCTGCGCCGCGTTGTCGGTCAGCAGGAGATATTGCTTGCCCTGCGCCGACAGGTGACGGAACTCACCCGTAAACGGCACCGTGCACAGCGTTGCGCCTGCGGTATCCAGCACCGCGACCTCGCCGCCGTCGGTATCGCCGCGCATGCGCAAGATCAGTGCCACACTGCCGTCTGCTACCGCATAGCCGAGCAGCTGCTTACCGCTGATGGCGTAGGCGGTCGGCTGACCGTCCCCCACCGTCATCAGCAAAGCGCCGTTCTCTCCCACCGCAACCAGTCGATCGTTTGCCAAAAACGACAGCCGATACAGCAGGGTATCCGCGGCAGTATACGCGTACATCGCCTGCGGCTCGGTGGAGGACAGCGAAAACGCCTCCACGGTGGTACTCAGCACGCCGTTGGTGGCATCCACACTGAGCACCGCCACCGTCTTGCCGTCCGCGGACAACGCGACCTCGCTTGCCAAGCTGGTGCGACTGCGGCGGTAAAGCTGTGTTCCTTTTTGGTCGTACACGGTCAGTTCGACCGCATAACCCTGCGTACCCTGAGACAACACCGCTATCTGTCCCTTGGTGTTCACGTCCACCGACAGGATGCGATTTTCTACCGTCATCTCTGCGAGTGTCATCGAACGGGTGGTGAGCAATAACCGCTTACCGCCCTGCTCCGCGACCAGCACGTATTTTCCGGCGGTGCGTATCAGCGCCGAGGAATAGGTGCAGGGGTAGCGCGTCACCTCGCCGCCGTGGTCGTTGTAGTAGGTTAAGTAACTGTCGCTGAGCAGTGCCGAGTAATTCTGACTCCGCACAAAATGCTGTGCATTGGAGCCGGATATGTCCACGGGATAGCTGCCCGAGGCATCCCCGATGAGATCCTGCATCTTGGCGAGCAGTTTATCGGGGGCGAGGGTGTCCCAGTTGCGCCACACGGTAAACACGAGCAGAAATATCGCCGCGATAACGCCCAGACGCTTCCACATCAGCAGCCGCGCGCGCTTTTTGCGGCGGCGACGCATCTCCTCACGCGAGAGCGGCTGTTCGCTGCCTTGCGGCGCGGTTTTCGGTTGTTTTTTCTTCATTAGCCACCCTCCTGTTCATCATAAAATACTTCTTGCAGGCACAGCCCCTTTGCCGGAGCCGTCGGTCCTGCCTGCGCACGGTCGCCCGAGGCAAGGATGCCGCCGATGGCATCCTGCGCGAGCCGCCCGTCCGCAATATCCAGCAAGGTGCCCACCATAATGCGCACCATATTATACAAAAAGCCGTCCGCTTGCACCGAAAACAGCACCAGTTCTCCCTGTCGCTCCACGCGGCAGTCACTCACCGTGCGCACGGTGTCCTGCACGTCACTGCCTGCCGCACAAAACGCGGCAAAATCGTGCGTGCCGACAAACTGTGCTGCCGCGCGGTTTAGCTTCTGCTCGTCCAACGCGCCTTTGCGATGCACCGCATACCGCTCGTAAACGGGGTGGCGTTGGGTGCCGTTCCAGATGCGGTAGACGTACCGCTTGCCCCGTGCGTGATAGCGCGGATGAAAATCCTGCGCGACCTCACGCACATCGTACACCGCGATATCGCGCGGCAGATGGAAATTCAGCGCACTGGCGAGCTTATCGCCGCGCAGAGAGGTATCGGTATCCAGCGCACAACAGAACATCTCTGCGTGTACACCGGCATCGGTGCGACTGCAACCCGTGATGCCCAAACGCACCCCCGTCACCGCCTGCACCGCATCCTGCAAGGTCTCCTGTACGGTCACGGCGTTGGGCTGCACCTGCCAGCCGTGGTATGCCGTTCCGTCGTAACGCAGGGTAATGAGCAACCGTGCCATGACCGCACCTCTCTTTCTGAAAAATCACTTTAAGACGGAGCCGAACGCGACGTTCAGCAGAATGATCCCTGCCAGCACCGCCGCAAACACCAAAAGCGCCAACCAATCGCGCAGGGCGGTGCGCAAACGCTTCATACGCGTGCGCCCCTCGCCCCCCTGATAACAGCGACATTCCATCGCCATTGCCAAGTCGTACGCACGGCGGAAGGAGGATACAAACAACGGGATGATGATGGGGACCAGCGCCTTGACACGCTGGATAAGTCCGCCGCTTTCCATATCCGCGCCGCGCGCTTTCTGCGCGGACATAATCTTGCCCGTTTCCTCAATCAGCGTGGGAATAAAGCGCAGGGCAATCGTCATCATCATCGCGATCTCGTGTGCGTTGACACGCACCACTTTGAGCGGCGCGAGCATATACTCGATGGCATCCGTCAGCGCGGTCGGGGTGGTGGTGTAAGTGAGCAGGGAGCTCCCCATCACCAGACACGCGATACGCACCGCGATAAAGGCGGCGTTATTGAGCCCCTGCGTAGTTACGCGGACGGGACCGAGCGCGAGCAAGGTCTCTCCCCCCGTCACGTAGAAAATCTGCAACACCGAGGTAAAGGCGATAATCAGCAAAATCGGCTTGACACTGCGCCACAACAGCTTGACGGGCAGACGAGACAGCCCCACCGACACCGCCAGCATCAGCACGGCACACCCAAGCGCCACCCAGTTGCGCGGAATAAACACCAACACGATAAACAGCAGTGTCAAGGTGAGCTTCATCCGCGGATCCAGACGGTGGATCAGCGAATATCCGGGGAAATACTGACCGATAGTGATATCACTCAGCATCCGCGCTCACCTCCCATCAAGGGGAGCAAGCGCTCCACCGCCTGCTCAACGGTGTACACGTCGGTGCCGACGTCGACACCCTTTTGCCGCAACAGCAGTAAAATCTTGGTGACAGCCGGCACGGTCAAGCCCATTGTCTCCAACTCGTCCGCGCGCGCAAACACGCGCATAGCGGTATCCAGCATCGCCACCTCGCCGTGGCGCATCACCAGCACGCGATCCGCCAGACGGGCAATATCCTCCATACTGTGGGATACCAACAGTACCGTCTTGCCGCTGCGCTTGCGGTAATTCTGTATCATCGAAAGAATCTGCTCGCGGCCGCGCGGATCCAGTCCGGCGGTCGGCTCGTCGAGAATCAGCACCTCCGGCTCCATCGCCAGCACGCCGGCAATCGCGGCGCGGCGCTTCTCGCCGCCCGACAGGTCAAAGGGCGATTTTTCCAGCAATTCGTCCGCCAACCCGACGTCCGCCGCCGCACGGCGTACGCGGCGGTCAATCTCCGCCTCGTCCAGTCCCATATTGCGCGGACCGAACGCGATATCTTTATAAATCGTGTCCTCAAACAACTGATATTCGGGGTATTGGAACACCATTCCCACCGCAAAGCGGATGTCGCGTATCTTCTTGGGCTGTTCCCAAATGTCCCGTCCGTCCAGCAAAATATGCCCGTCCGAGGGGCGTAACAGCCCGTTGAGATGCTGAATGAGCGTCGATTTTCCCGAGCCCGTATGTCCGATGACACCCAGCAGCTCGCCCTCCACCGTCGTCAGCGACACGTCGCGCAGAGCCTGCTTTTCAAAAGGCGAACCGGCCGCATAGGTGTGGTTGATATGTTGTACTTCCAGAACGGCCATAATCCGCCTATCCTTTCTTACTGAATGTGTGCTAACAATGCCTCGGCACATTCCTCAGGGGTGAGGATGCCGTCGGGCAGGTCAATACCGCGCGCACGCAAAGCGGCGCACAGGGCGGTCGGTTGGGGAACGTCCAACCCCACCGCGTGCAATGTATCCGCCTGCGCAAACACCTCGCGCGGTGTGCCGTCCAGCAGGACTCGTCCCTCGTCCATCACCACTATACGGTCCGCCAACGCGGCCTCTTCCATATAGTGCGTGATCAGCACCACCGTCATCCCCTGCTCGCGGTTAAGGCGGCAGACGGTGTCCAGCACCTCCTGCCGTCCGTGCGGATCGAGCATGGCGGTCGGTTCGTCCAGCACAAGGCAATCGGGGTGCATCGCCAGCACACCGGCAATCGCGATGCGCTGTTTCTGCCCTCCCGACAGTTTATGCGGCGAGTGATCTTTATACTCCCACATCCCCACTGTGCGCAACGCCTGCTCTACGCGCCGACAAATCTCGTCGGGCGGCAGGCCGAGGTTTTCGGGGCCGAAAGCCACGTCCTCCTCCACGATGGTGGATACGAGCTGGTTATCGGGGTTTTGCAGCACCATCCCCACCGCACGGCGCACAGGGTAGGTGTTCTCCTCTTTTGCGGTATCCATACCGGCGACCAGCATCCGTCCGCCGCTGGGTAACAGCAAGGCATTAAAATGCTTTGCCAGCGTGGATTTGCCGCATCCATTGTGTCCCAGCAACGCGACAAAACTACCGCGCTCGATCGCCAGATCAATGCCGCACAGCACGGCGTGAGGGACGACCTGCGGCGTGTCCCCCTCGTATTGAAAATGCACTTGTTCGGCGGATAGCATCGTCATCCGGTATCCCTCCTTTGTTTCATTACCATAAAAATTCAACGGGGCGTCAAGGACGTCGCCCCCTACAATGGGATTTGCATTATTCCGCGGTGAACATCGCCGTGGCACCGCAAGGCAGTACCATACCGCTTGCCGTGACGGGCAAGCCGATTTCGTCCGCGGATAGGGTGCCGCCGATGCCTTTCGGCAACAGCGAACCCAGCACGTACTGCATCACCGACGGGGACAAACCCGTAGTGTACGAATTGATGAGGAAGAACAGCGGCTTATCCGACAAGAGTTTGACGCACTCCTGCACCAGCGGATAGATCTGCTCCTCCAACTTCCACACCTCACCGCCGGGACCGCGCCCGTAGGACGGCGGATCCATCAGAATACCGTCGTAGGTGTTACCGCGGCGCAATTCGCGCTGCACGAATTTGCCGCAATCGTCCACCAGCCACCGCATCGGGCGGTCGGCAAGTCCAGAAAAAACCGCATTTTCCTTGCCCCATGCGACCATTCCTTTGGACGCATCGACGTGGGTGACGTGCGCGCCTGCCGCCACGCAGGCAAGCGTGGCGCCGCCCGTGTAGCCAAAGAGGTTGAGCACGCGTATCGGACGGTCAGCAGCTTTGATGAGCGATGCCATCTTGTCCCAGTTGACCGCCTGCTCGGGGAACAGACCCGTGTGCTTAAAGCCCATCGGCTTTAACGCAAAGGTCAGCTCACCGTATGTAATCTGCCAGCTATCGGGGATAGGGCGCAGGCGCTCCCATTGTCCGCCGCCCGTGTTGGAGCGGTGATAGCGTGCGTGCGCCTGCTTCCAGCGCGGATCGCGGCGCGGCGTATCCCACAGCACCTGCGGATCGGGGCGAATAAGGATGATGTCCCCCCATCGCTCCAACCGTTCGCCGCGCGAGCAATCCAGCAGTTCATAGTCTTTCCAATTATCGGCTGTTCTCATACCACATTATCCTCAAAACATCGTTTGTCCGTGCGGCTCCATCCCGAGGTGAGCGTATGCCGCAGGCAATACCACGCGCCCACGCGGCGTGCGGCTGATAAAGCCGATCTGCATCAAATACGGCTCGTATACGTCCTCGATGGTGACCGCCTCCTCGCCAATCATCGCGGCGAGCGTTTCCAGTCCGACGGGGCCGCCGTTATAGTGGCGAATCATCGCCTCCAACATACGGCGGTCAACCATATCCAAGCCAAGCTCGTCCACTTCCAGACGGTCCAATGCCTGACGGGCGGACACGCGGTCGATCACGCCGTCGTTGAGCACCTGCGCGAAGTCGCGCACGCGCTTTAACATACGGTTGGCGATACGGGGGGTGCCGCGGCAACGCGATGCGATCTCCAAGGCGCCCTCGTCCTCGCACGGCACGTCCAAAATGCGCGCACTGCGCGAGACGATCTTCGCCAGCTCCTGCGGCGTGTACAGTTCAAGGCGCATAATCACGCCGAAGCGGTCACGCAACGGCGCGGACAGCTGTCCGGCACGGGTGGTGGCGCCGATGAGGGTGAATTTCTGCAACGGCAGGTGAATAGAAGATGCCCCCTGCCCCTTGCCGTTGATGATGTCGATAGCAAAGTCCTCCATCGCCGGATACAGGATCTCCTCCACCGTGCGCGGCAAGCGATGAATCTCGTCGATGAACAGTACGTCGCCCTCTTCCATATTGGTAAGCAACGCGGCGAGGTCGCCGGGGCGTTCCAGCGCCGGACCCGAGGTGATGCGGAAGTTGACGCCCATTTCCGCCGCAATGATGGCGGCAAGCGTCGTCTTTCCGAGGCCGGGAGGTCCGTAGAGCAGCACGTGGTCGAGCACGTCGCCGCGCTGTTTTGCCGCCGACAGATAGACC
>JAZOCH010000153.1:0-11444 GCA_045596425.1 Acutalibacteraceae bacterium
ACTTCGCATGACACAGACCTTAAAGAGCTTGATGGCCTGCGGCTCAACGCCCTTCGCTCCGTCGATCACCATGACCGCGGAGTCCGCCGCCATCAGCGTACGGTACGTATCCTCGGAGAAATCCTGGTGACCGGGAGTGTCCAGAATGTTGATGCAGAAATTCTTGTAGTTAAACTGCATCACCGACGAGGTGACCGAAATACCGCGCTGTTTCTCAATCTCCATCCAGTCGGAGACCGCGTGTTTATTATTCTTTTTACCCTTGACCATACCGGCCTGCTGAATAGCACCGCCGTACAGCAAAAACTTCTCCGTCAGCGTGGTTTTACCGGCGTGGGGGTGGGAAATAATCGCAAAGGTGCGCCGCCGCAGAATCTCCTCCTGCAACGTGCCGCCGGTGGTCACCACCGTATCTTTCATAACCGTCGTATCCAAGGTATACCCTCCAAGCAAAAAATAACGGCGGCAGTGCCAAACGCTCTGCCGCCGCACAGTATCCTTATTTTACCGCATTTTACGAGAATAATCAACTACTGATTTTCACAATATTCTGCCACAAAATCACGCTGTTTACGGGCAGGACTCCAAAAGTAAGGCGTGGCAGATGCCGGGGATGCTCTCTCCTTGCTGAGAGGAGGTCGGGGACATCAGCGCCCCCGTCGGGCAGAAAAGCAAGCGGTGTAGCTGCCCTTGTTCCAGCATCGGCAACAAATGCGCACACAGCACCGACGCGGAACAGCCGCATCCCGAGCCGCCTGCGTGCACATCCTGCGTGTCGCGGTCAAACAACAAAAGACCGCAATCGGTGTAGTTATCCCCGAGAGTGTACCCCTTCTGCTCCATCAGTTCACGGCACAGCCGTGCGCCGACGAAGCCCAAATCGCCCGTGACGATCATATCGTAATCATCGGGACAGGTGTCGGTGTCGGTAAAGAAATGCGCAAGCGTATCCGCGGCGGCAGGCGCCATCGCACTGCCCATATTGTTCATATCCGTCACGCCCATATCCTGCACGCGACCAATACACACATCGGCTATGCGTACACCGCGTGCCGAGCGCCCAACCACCACCGCACCCGAGGCAGTTGCCGTCCACTGGCTGGTGGGTGGACGCTGACCGCCGTATTCCAGCGGATAGCGAAACTGTCGCTCCGCGGTACAAAAGTGCGATGAAGTCACCGCGCCGCATAAATCAGCCGCGCCGCTGTCCACAAAGATGGCCGCCATCGCCATCGTCTGCCCCATCGTAGAGCAGGCACCAAACTGCCCGATGAGCGGCACGTTCATCTCGCGCAGACCGAACGTGGAGGCAATGTTCTGATTGAGCAGGTCGCCGGCAAATAGGTATTGCAGTTGGCTAGGGGAGAATCCTGCCTTATCCAGCGCACGGGTGAGCGCCTCCTTTTGCAGGGCGCTCTCCGCCTTCTCCCACGTCTTTTCCCCCAAATGGGTATCCTCAAAAATGGCATCAAACTGCTTACCGAGCGGCCCCTGCCCCTCTTTTTTACCGCCCACGGCCGCATAACTCAAAATGGTCGGTCGATTGGATAACGTGACGGTATATTCCCCCCGTCTTTCCGGCATAAAAACTCCCCCTTTTGATGGTAGCATAACCGACCAAAGGAAGAATATGCAAACAGACGCATTTCCGAGCAGAAATGCGGCTGTTAGGGCTTGGGTGGAGCGGAATTTCGCGTTAATCCGAGCAGATAATCGGTGGAGGTGTTGTATAACCGCGCCAGACGAATCAGCACATCCGTCGGGATATCCCGTACACCACGCTCATAGCGACTGTATTGCGGCTGTTTCATTTGCAAATACGCGGCCACCTGCTGTTGCGAGAGGTCGTGGTCCTCGCGCAAATCTTTGATTCGGGGATAATAGCTGTCCATCGGTGTCACCGCCTTCATAACCATTCAGTATTGACATCGTAACATAAATGTGGTATGATAAGTATGCGCAATAACTGTTTGGTTATAACAAGGAGGCCTATTATGCGTAAACTTGGGGTAGTATTATTGGCTGTGATGCTGTTGTGTTGCAGTTTGTCGGCTTGTGTGGATTTGGAAACACCCGTTGACAGCACAATAGACAGCCAATCGGTGACAACCACCGCATCCGCTGACAAAACAATTACCAGCACGACAAAATCAACAACAACTACGACAACGTCAACCACCACAACCACGACCACCACGACGACCACAATGAAAAGCACCACAACCACCACAAAAGCTCCCACGGTTGCGACTACCGCGCAACACAAGGAGGTAATGGTATGGATTCCGCAGTCGGGTAAAAAATACCACAGTCATGCCGGTTGCAGTAATATGAACAATCCATCACAGGTATCGGAAGCAAGAGCCATACAGCTTGGTTACACGCCTTGTAAACGGTGTTATTAATGCCCATAAATTTATCCGCCCCCACCGCATTTGGTGGGGGCGGATTTTTCTGGTGTGTTTATGCCTTTTCTTTTTTCTTCACCGCACCGAAGAACACGCCGCCGCTCACGAAGAGCAAGGCGATCCACAGCGCCAGCTTCGTGCCGTCGCCCGTCTTGGGGCTCTCCACGGGAGGCTCGGGTTCAGGTTCGGGCTCGGGCTCGGGCTTCTCGGTGGAGGTCGTGACGACCTCGTTCGTGATATACTCGTTATCACCGTAGAACGCTCTCGCCGCGTTGGTGATTTCCTCACCACCCTCGACCACCTTGACGTCAAACTTGACCGTCCAGGTCGTCTTGGCAGGAACCGTCTTCTTCCAGGTCAGCGTGCCTGCCTCCGCATCATAGACAGCACCTTCGGTTACCGTGCCTTCCACGAGAATAGTGCCGGTGGGGATGGTATCCACAATCGTCACGTCCGCGTGCGCGGTGTCGTAGGCGTTGGTGTATTCGATGACGTAGGTCAGGATATCGCCATAGGCCACGCTCTGGCCGTCAATGTTAACTTCGGGCTTGGTGACGAGGAACACCTTCTTCTTGAACACCTCGGTAAAGACGTTGTTGAAGCGGATGCTCTCTGCCGCCTTGCCATCGACCGTGTAGGTGACCTTGACATCCATCGTGCCGTCGAGCGCATCGGTCACCACGACCTTCGCCAGATACTCGGCGGCGTCGTAGACGATACCTTCCTTCTGCTCGGCGGCATCCTCACGGATGACGTAGTAGTAGGTGCCTTCCTCGGCGATGGTGATCGTCTTGAAACGGAACTCGCCGTTCGCCGCATTCTGCGTGGTGTCGATCTCTTCGCCCACGGTGTGCTTACCGTCAGCATCGACCGTCGCCTCATACAGCTTAAAGGTGAACTCCTTATCCTCCAAGGATTTGCCCTCAATGACCTTGGTGCCGGAGATCACGATCTCCGCATCAGCCGCCTCGTAGCGGTTGTTGAACACGATCTCGCCGTCGGCAATATCGTTGACGAAGACCGCCGCCTCGAGCTTGCCCTCGAGATTATCGGTGACCTTGATGAGCACCTTGAATTCGGTCTTGTCGACCGTGATGCCCTTGCCGTCGACCTCGTCCTCGACGATCACATAGTAGTAATCACCGACAGTGTCGAAGGTCATATCGGCGAAGGTGATGCTGCCGGTGCCGTCGGGCTGGAGAACCAGCTTGACGTCATCCTGCAGAACATCGCCCTTGGCAAAGCTCTCATCCGCCGCATACAGATCGAACTTGAACTCGCCGTCGACCAGATCGCGGCCCTCCAAGGTCTTTACGCCGGTCAGACCGACTTCGACCTCTTCTGCCGAATACACATTGTGGAACGCAATCTCGCCGTCGGCAATATCGTTGACGAAGACCGCCGTTTCAAGCTTGCCCTCGAGGTTATCGGTGACCTTAATATGCACCTTAAACTCGGTCGTATCGACCGTCACGCCCTTGCCATCGACCTCATCCTCGACGATCACATAGTAGTAATCACCGACAGTGTCGAAGGGCAGCGCGGTAAAGGGAACCTTACCGATGCCGTCGGGACGGAGAACAAGCTTAACATCGTCTTGCAGGACATTGCCCTTAACAAAGCTCGCGTTCGCCTCGTACAGATCAAACTTGAACTCGCCGTCGACCAGATCACGGCCTTCCAACGTTTTGAACACATCCAGCGGAACTTCGGCATTCTCGGTGGTGTACACGTTGGTGAACACGATCGTCGCCGCAAAATCAGCAGGATCGACGACGTTGCCGTCGATGGTGACCTGCACATCGAGCTTGCCGTCGTTATCGGCATCGTCGGCAACGTCGATTACGACATCATACTCCTTACCCGAGTAGGTAACGCCGCCCAGCGTGCCGACTTTTTCCTTGATGGTGTAGTGATAGGTGCCGATGGCGCCGAACTTCAAGGCCTCAAAGGTGAACTTGCCGCCGTTTGCCTTGGAATCGTTGGTCGCGAGCTTCGGAACGGTCTCGCCGTCCTTGTACAGCTCAAAGGTGAACTCATTGGCATCAAAATCACGGCCATCCATCACCTTCGTACCGACGAAGGTGACCTGTGCATCGTCGGGGTCGTAAACGTTCGTGAAACCAACGTTGATGCCCTCAACATCCGCTTCGGGTGTCGAAATGACCGCGGTGACCGTGCCGTCGAGGTTATCGACGATCTTGATGGTCACGGGATATACCGTCTGATCATAGTCCATACCCTCGATCCCGGAGTCGATCTCGCGGATCTCGAAGTTGTACACGCGACCGATATACGCCGCAGGGAAGGACAGAGTCAGCGAGGTATGGCCGTTTGCATCGGTAGGCTCCGAGGTCACGATGGGACTCGTGCCGCCGACGGTGTACAGACCGAAGGTGAACCCATCCTTACCGGTGTTTGCACCGACATTATCCGTGACCGTCTTGTCGATGGTGATGATCAAATCGTCGGTACCGGAGGCAGCGTAGGTGTTGGTGAAGTCGGCGTCCACTTGCCACTGCACCGTCGCACCGCTGTTGTCGGAGGATACGGTAACGGGAGCGTTCGCCGTCACCTCTTTGATCTCCAACGCGCCGTTCATATCCTCATCGGTGACGTTGATCCGGAAGTAACGGTACGACTCGTCGTAGGTGACACCGCCCAGTTTCGCGGTCGGGACGACTTCGATGACACGGAAGTAGTGAACGCCGGCGACCTCGATAGCGAGATCCTTCAACTCGGTGTCGTTCGCAAAATCGAAGGTGTAATCGTAATTGTCCGCCGCATTGTAAGCCACGGTACGCTCCGCCAGATCGATCCAGTTCGCACCCTGCAACGCCTGCAACTTAAAGGTGAAGCTGTCGCCTTGCTTCCAATCGCGGCCATCAAGTGTCTTGGTGCCCGAAACGATGAGATTCGGCATCACTGCATCGGCATCATAGTGGTTGGTGAAATGCACCGCCTCGACCGCCTGCGCAGTATCCGGCATCGTGACCTCAACGCTGGATTTAAGCGGCGCGTAGCCGTCGGGGATGTCGATCTCTTCGATGACGTAGGTCGCACCGGGGGTCAGACCGGTGAGTGCCTTGGTCTCGCTCGCCTTGATGGAGAAGGTCGCAAAATCATCGGGAGTCGCTTTGTTATACCACTTGAAGGAATAGCGCTGATCGGCGTTCTCGTTCAGCGCAGGATCGTCGATGACGACCTCCTTGCTGACGATGATGGTGCCGTCGTTGACGACCAGCGTGTTCGTAAACACAATCTCGGTGATACCGTGCATCGGCACCGCCGTCTGCGCATTGCCGGTCTGTGCCACACCGTCCACGGTGATAGCAGACACCTTGTAATCGCCGTTTATCTGCTCGGAGACGGTGACATTGGTATCCTCGTCAATGCCGAGGATATAGAGGGACTCGCCTGCCCTCAGCGTGATCTGCGCCGCGCCGTTCGCGAAGGTCACGGTCGCCGCCGTCAGCGTGCCGTCGGCCGCCTCACGGTAACCCTCATGGTCGCCGTCGGCAACCGCCGCCGTCACATCGAAGGTGTAGGTGTTATCCGTGCCGTACAGGGTGTTATCCACATTCTTTGTGATCTTCACGCCCTGCGGAATATCCATCGCCAGTCGACCGTTGTTGCCAAGCAGCGAACCGACATAGAAGCCGTCCCTCTCAGGAATATCCTCGATGACGGGATAGCGGACATAATCGAGCGTCTGCGTTAAGGTCTTGTCTTCTTTTTCCAAATTGTAGGGCTCGAGCACGCGGTGGACCGTGCCGGTGGGAACGTCCCAGGTGCCGTTCGGGTTGCGATTGGCGTCGGTGAGAACGCCGATGGTGGCATCCGACATCACCTCGTAGTGCGGCACCACCTTTGCCGGGATACCGTTCGCGGTCGCCGCGCCCGTCGCCTCAAACACCACGTAGCGGCGATAATAGGTGTTGCCATCGTCCGCGGTGGGCTTCGCGCCGTTATACAGCGTATAGCCGGCATCGGTCTCGCCGGAGCCGGTCTTCACATAAACCGCCGTCTCCTCGGCGTAGTAATACCGCTCGTTCTGCAAGCTCGGCTCGAAGAAGACGATGGTATCCTCCGTATGGGAGGGATTCTCGTGAGAAAGGTTACCGTCCGACCACCAGTTGGTGTAGAAATAATACTTGCCATCGTCGGAGATACCGTCCCCGTTCTCGTCGAGGATATGCTCTGCCGGATCGGTGATCTTATCGATAACGTTGACGGGGGTGATGTCCTCGGTCATACCGACCTCAAAGATGATGCGGATCGGCTCCGCGGCATCGAAATTGATGGTCGCCGTAGTCGCATCCAGCAAGGTCTCGCCGTCGAGGGTGATGTCATAGGTCGCGACAGGCACCAGCGAGGCAGGAATGCGCCAGATAAGCGCAACGTGACCGTCCGCGATACGGGTGTGCACCTGCGTGGAGATATACATCATATTGGTCTCAGTGAGCTCACCCTTGACCTCACCGAGCATACCGTAGGAACGGTTAATATAGGCCGCACCCGTGGGGGCATCGGCGGCGGTGTGGCCGTCGTGCCAGTGACCGAGGAAGTTGCCCGCGTCGTCCGCGTACCAGCCGATGTAGTTCGACCACTCACCGGTAGCCACATAATAGCGCAACTGACCTGTCTCATATGCCGAATTAATCAGGTCACGCGCATCCTGCACATTCGCGATGCCGAGGCGCTGCTGCACTGACCATACCATATTGTCGCCGAGTGCGGAATACGAGCCGTCGGGGTTGAGCAGCTCGCCGCCCGTGGGGGTGAAATTCGCCGCCAAGCGCTCACCGGTGAAAAGGGTGTTGCCGATGGTGATGCCCTTGATGTCCTTGACGTCCATATAGTGACCGAGGTCGTCGATAAACTCGACGTAGCCGTCGTTATCGTGGTCGCCGTCCTCCACGTGGGTGGGATAATACAGCGACTGGATGATGATCTGATTGACGATCTTCTGGAATGCGTTGACCAGACCAGCGGCATTGGTCGCCGAGAAATACTCGGTGACGTAATTCTTCTGCGCTGTATCGGTGATCTGCGCGACCTTGATCAGCGATTCGGTGTCGGGATTTCCGCCTTCCTCCACCTCTATGATGAGGTTAGAGTTGTTGCGAGTGCCGATGTATTCCTCCCACAGATCATCGGTGTTCGTGTAGGAGTCGGGGTCGAGCACGGCACTGTTCAACGTATTGTTGTTGCCCACGCCGAGCGTGTAGTAGAGAGGCTTGCTCGCCGCATAGTGCTCGTCAACCTCAGCGATAACATAGGCCGCCGTCAACTGGTTGACGAAGTCCACGACATCGTACAGCACGTCGTCTTCAATGGACGTGCCGTCACCCAGATTAGAGGTGCCGAGGCCGACGGTGTTGTTATTGTTGTTCTGACCGGCGAAGTTGGTGGTCGCCGTCGTGGGTTCGCCGTCGGACATCAGCACGAAGATGGGGGTGCGCGTCGTGCCCGCCTGATTCTCTCCGTCGGGGATGACGGTATCGGTGACGTCGAGGAACTCCTCCATCGCCATATAGACACCGTTCTGAATGTAGGTGCCGCCGGCGACGTTCTTCGTACGCTGCCTAACATCATCACCGTTGCCGTCCTTGACGTTCCGGTTGATGCTGATGGAGCTCTGACCGTTTCTTGTAAGGAACTCATTGCCGCTGTGGGAATACCGATCAAGCGGCAGCAGCACGGTCGCGGTGTTGCCGGCAGAGTTTCCAGTCTGCGTGTTGCCCGAATACAACACGACGCCGACACGGTTGTGGTAGTTGAGACCAAGCAGACTGGTGATCGCGCTGTTCGCCGCGGTAACCAGATCGTCTACATAGCTGCTGTTGCCCATCGAAGCAGAGGCGTCCAGCACCAGCATCGTGTCGGTCGGCATATAGGAATAGCCGACGATCGACTTGTTGGACGCGAGCGCCGACAGCGCGACGAGGAAGTTGTTGTTCTCGTCGGTCATCTGCACAGCAGCCGGCGCGCCGTTCACATCCACGAGGCCGGCGAAGGCGGACGCATCGGTGAACACCGACTTATCCGTCCAGATACGCCCTGCCTGCGTGGTGTTGCCCGCAGGGAACAGCGTCTCCCACGAGTTCATCGTGGAAATATCCGCCGTCTTATCGCCGTAGGCGATGCCGTTCGGTGCCGCCGCCACCGGCATCATCACCGCAGGGATCGCCGCGATAAACACGGTCACGGCAACCAGCAACGCCAGTGCCTTTTTGAACAATGTCGTTTTCGTTGTCATAGTGTTTCTTGCTTTCCGATAGGGAATATGATCTGCACGATCTGTGTGAGTTCGTCCTCTTTCGGCTTTGCCGACAGACAGTAGTCGGCGTTGAGGGTGTAGCCCTTGACTGCTGCCTCGTCCGATCCGAGCAGGATCAGCTTCGCCTGCGGCTGTGAGGCGGCAACCGTCTCGGCGATGCGCCATTCGTTCTCGCCGTTTACGGCGATGATGACGGTGCCGAACTCCCGCTCGCGCAGTGCGTTCAAAAATTCGTCATCCGCCGCGTAGTCTAAGAATGTGCTGTAACAGCCGTTCCTTAGACACGTATCCAATATATCGTCACCCAACCGCCGTGCATGACTCTTGTCGGGTGACACGACCGCGACATACATAACCCACCTCCTGCTCGTCAAGTTTATGAGTATACTATATCGCAGATTTTCCAAAAAATGCAAAACCTTGCGCGAAATGCGCTTTTTTTGCGCGAAATGCATTTTTCGCTTGAAAATCGTTTTCTGCAAGCGTATAATTTAGGTATAATTATTTTACCTATATTGGAAAGCGGATGACGTCTATGAAAATCGCAATCTGCGATGACCTTGCCGAAGAGCGCAAAATCCTGCGCGAATATTTGCGCCGACTGGAAAAGGAAGACAATTTAGAATTCGATATCACGGAATTTGACCGTGCCGAGGGGCTGATTGCTGCCTACGATAAGGGAAATGTTCCCGACGTGGCGTTCCTCGATATCTATATGCCGGGAGCTATCGGCACCGTCGCAGCGAAGGCGCTTGCCGACAAGGGATACAGCGGCAGTGTGGTGTTTTGCACCACCTCGCTCGACCACGCCGTCGAGAGCTACAAGCTCAAAGCAGACGGCTATCTGGTCAAGCCGTATTCCTACGAGGATTTTCTCGGCGCGATCTGGCGGTGCCGCGCGCATTTCGAGAAAAGCAAAAAATGTCTTTCCTTCGTATCCGAACGCATTGATTATCAAATCCCACTCGGCGACATCACCTACATCGAAACCGCCAATCGCGGCTGTGACGTACATACGGTAAAGCAGGTGTTCTTCACCTATAAAAAAATCGGCGAGATAGAAGAAGAGCTTCGTAACGAAGCGGCATTTCTCAAAATCGGGCGGTGCTTTATCGTCAATATGAACCGCATTAAAAAGACCGAGACAGACAGCCTGTTACTCGCAAACGGGAACCATATTCCTCTGCCTGCGCGAGATAAAAAACGGCTGTTGCAAACGGTCAACGACTGGTTCTGGAAAGCGGCAAGGGGGGACACGGATGCTTAATGAATTCTGGTATTTTCTCACCTGCGCGCTGGATACCATCCCGTTTATTTACTTTCTCTATCAGCCGCTTAAACACCAACTGCGCTTTTCTTTTGTCACAACGCTGACCGTCAACTATGTCCTGATGCTCGGCGGCTCAACAGGATTTGTGTTGTTACACAACTCCTCTCTCTACACGGCGAACAGTATGCTGTTCTATCGACTGTCCCTTGTCGGACTGATGCTGGTACTCGCCCTACTGCTGACCAAAGTATTGCACGCGAAAACGTTGTTCGTTTTTTCGCTCATTTTCCCCTTCATCGCAGGGCTTCTACTGCTCGCCGCCTATATCGCACAATTTATCAAAGGGGACTCCCCGACCTATATGGTCAGCTCGATCATACGCATAATACTGACAGCGATACTCTATCCATCGTTTTTGTGGTTGTGGAAGGAAATCGGCCGCCGCGCAAACAAAATCACCGAACCAACCCTGTGGCGTTATCTGTGGCTGGCTCCCGCATCGACCATGATTGCAGAAGCTCTGCTCATCGGCAACACCTATGAGCAGGATGGTGTGGCGCTCAACGAGCTGCTCGCACGTCTTATGCTGTGGATTGGCTCCGCCGCCACCTGCTGGCTGATGTTCTATCTTGCGGACAAATTCGAGCAGCGTATCCATTTGCAGGACGCGAAGGAGCGTAACGGGCTACTGCTTGCGCTACAAGCAGAGCAATATCAAAAGCTTGCGGATAGCATTGAGGAAACACGCGCCGCCCGTCACGATATGCGCCACCACCTCAAAGCGATGAAGGTGATGAGCGAGCAAAGCGAGTATGCGCGGCTGGATACCTATCTCGCCGACCTGCTTGACCGGCTGCCGCGCAGTCGGCAGATTACGGTATGTGAGAATTACACCGCCAACATCATCCTTGACCATTTCATCGCGCGGTCGAAGGAGCTGAACGTACCGCTGAAACTCCGTTTCCAGCTCAGTCACGATCCGCAGATTGCGGATGCTGACCTGTGCGTTCTCATCGGCAACGCGCTGGAAAACGCCATGGAGGCGGTTATGGAATTGCCGGCAGATAAGCGATTTGTCATCGCCAGCGCGTTGGAGGAGGAGGATCGTATCTATATGACCTTCGACAACAGCTTCTGCGGCGAACTGAAAGCAAGCGGTGACAACGCATTCCTCTCTCACAAGCGAAACTTCTCTATGTCCGGCGTGGGCATTCCCTCCATTCATACCATTGTGAAGAAATACAACGGCGATATGCGTATTGATGCCACGGACGGGGTATTTAAGCTGTCGCTATTGCTTGTTAAGCAACCAATTAGCACTCAAGCTGAACCCGTCACATCGACTACATAAAAAGCACAGCAGGCACGGTCAATTTGACCGGGCCTGCTGTGCTTTTTACGATACAACGGTTACTTCTTTTTGCTCGGTGTGACGACGGGTACTTCTCACGCGCAACCAATACCCGATGTAATACACCGCCGC
>JAZOCH010000154.1:0-3156 GCA_045596425.1 Acutalibacteraceae bacterium
GCCATGCGAGAGCCGCCGCTAGCCATGCGCATCGTGATTGTATGCTCACTGTTGGTGCCGTTTTTTAGAAGTAGCCGCGCTTTGGGGTTGGAATACGACAAATTGCAATCCAGCGTCTGATAGGCTCCCCCGTCAATGCTGTATTCCAACTTACCGGCATCGGCGGCAAACTCTACAAGCACGCCGAAATCGGTGCCCTTGAATTTGACCGTGATCGGTTTGCTTGCCTCGGTGGTTTCGATACATCCGCCGTATTGCGCTCCGACATAAGAGAACTTGTAGCTCTTTGCCCAGCCGGCCGGTAGGGTTGTTAGCTCCGAGGTGAATACAGCCTTAGCCTCGCTTTGGATGGTGGATTTTGGGGAGGGTGTTGCCATCTTCTGATAAGCGGTCGCTTTTTGGTTAACTCCGTATTCGATCAGACCTTGCAACACCTCTGCCGACAGCTCGTAACCGTTATCACTCATATGAACGTGATCGGAGTAATAATACTTCCAGGTATGCTCGCTATATCGAATCGCGTTGTTGATCGCCTTGTATAGGTTCACCGAAGGCAGATCGTATTTCTTGGCAATTTTTTCGAGTTCCGGAACAACCTCACGAGAAGCATTCGACTGATCCGAAACGTAAACAAGCACAATATCGGCATACGGATTCGCCTTACGGATCCTATGGATCATACTTTCATAGTGAACCCAAAGCGTTTCGGCATCCGTCACGCCGTCGTATGCATTGTTGACCGCGTATTCAATAAACACAATATCCGGCTTCTTGCTGGCAATAAGGCGGTCGGTAACGTACATGCCGTACTGGGATCCGTTGCCGCCCAAATCGGAAGTGATCTCGCTGAATGAAGCCTCATAGGCCAATTGCAAATTGAAGAGCAACCGTGCGCGGAACCCGTTCGTGCCGGCGGTACTGCCCATGCCGTTGGTGACGGAGCCGCCCATAAAGGCAACCGTCAGTTTTCCGTCCTGTGTGATTCGATAGCCGGTGTTTTTCAGTCCGCCGCGTACGGAAATATATTTTTCATATTTCGGATAATACAGCATAGGATACGCGGTTGTGTTTAGTGTTTTGGAAGTGGTGGTCGTGGTGCTCTTTTGCGAAGAAACCGAACCGGTGGTCTTGGACGATGTGGCTTGTGTGGTGGTGTTTTCTGTGGTTTGCGTGGTGGTGTTT
Source organism: Acutalibacteraceae bacterium (assembly GCA_045596425.1). GTDB lineage: Bacteria > Bacillota > Clostridia > Oscillospirales > Acutalibacteraceae > UBA5905. The sequence goes on from JAZOCH010000154.1 coordinate 1,183, forward strand.
GCCGTGGTTTGCGTGGCGGAATCCGTCGCGCTTTCCACACGGGATGTGGTCGTCGTCGCTTCGGAAGCGGCCGGCGTGTCTTGCTTTTGGTCCGCTTTGCATCCGACACACGCAAGCAGTATTGCCGCAACACCGATGATCGACAAAATCTTTTTCATACATACCCTTCCTTTTTACGAGCTGCGAATGTCACCGTCAATATACCACACAGTGCGGTCATTTGCAAGTTTTTTTGTATTCACGGCTTATTTTCCAAAAAACGCCGCAAAACAGTTGCATTTTCCGCGGATTTCCAGTATACTAAAAAGGTATGTGTGCCAAATGTGCGTGTTTGGTGAAATTAGGAGGACAATATGGTTACAGTTTCGGATGTAAGTATTAATTTCGGCGGACAAAACCTGTTTAAGCACGTCAACCTCAAATTCGTCGGCGGCAACTGCTACGGCGTTATCGGCGCGAACGGTGCCGGTAAGTCCACCTTCTTGCGTATCCTGTCGGGCGATCTCGAACCCACGACGGGCGAGGTCATCATCGATCAGCGTACCCGTATGTCGGTGTTAAAGCAGGACCACTACGCCTATGACGAGTTCACGGTGTTGGACACCATCATTCAGGGCAACCCCCGTCTGTATGAGATTATGCAGCAGAAGGACGCCTTGTACGCCAAGGAGGATTTCTCCGACGAGGACGGCGAACTGGCGGCACAGCTCGAAGGCGAGTTTGCCGAGATGAACGGCTGGGAGGCGGAGACCGAGGCAGGGCAAATTCTGCAAGGCTTGGGGCTTTCCACCGACCTTTTGTATGAGATGATGAGCACGCTCGCGGACAAGCAGAAGGTCAAGGTGTTGCTCGCACGCGCGCTGTTCGGTGCGCCCGACATCATTCTGCTTGATGAGCCGACCAACCACTTGGACATCGACTCTATCCGTTGGTTGGAGGACTTTTTGATGGACTACGAGGGTACCGTTATCGTGGTGTCCCACGACCGTCACTTCCTCAACAACGTCTGCACCCACATCGTGGACGTGGACTACACCCAGATTCGCATTTACGTCGGTAACTACGATTTCTGGTACGAGTCCAGCCAGCTCATCCAGCGCATGATGCGTGAGCAAAACCGCAAGAATGAGGAAAAGATCAAGGAGTTGCAGAGCTTTATACAGCGCTTCTCTGCCAACAAATCGAAATCCCGTCAGGCGACCTCTCGCCGCAAGCTGCTGGACAAACTGACGGTTGAGGAGATGCCGGCGTCCTCGCGCCGTTACCCCTACGTCGGGTTCCAGATGGACCGCGAGGCAGGTAAGGAGATTCTCGCCGTCGAGGGCATCAGCAAGACGGTGGACGGCGTTAAGGTGCTGGATAATATTTCCTTCCGCGTTAACAAGGGCGATAAGATCGCGTTTGTCGGTCAGGATGAGATTGCCACCACCACGCTGTTTAAGATCCTCACGGGCGAGCTGGAAGCGGATGAGGGAAGCTATAAATGGGGCGGCACCACCAGCCTGTCCTATTTCCCCAAGGATAACAACGCCTATTTCGAAGGCAACGATATGAACCTCTTGCAGTGGCTCAACCAGTATTCGAGCGACAACACCGAGACCTATCTGCGCGGCTTCCTCGGTAAGATGTTGTTCTCGGGTGACGATGTATTAAAGCCTGTCAAGGTGCTGTCGGGTGGTGAGAAGGTGCGTTGTATGCTGTCGCGTATGATGATGTACGGATCCAACGTGCTGATTCTCGACCAGCCCACCAACCACCTCGACCTCGAATCCATCACCGCGGTCAACAACGGTCTGGAAGCGTTCGGCGGCAACGTGCTGTTCTCCTCTTATGACCACCAGTTTATTCAGACGGTCGCCAACCGCATTATGGAACTCAATGACGGCAAGCTGCTGGATAAGATGATGACCTACGACGATTTCTTGGAGTTTAAGTCCGCGAACGGACTGTAAGAAAGGGAAGTCGGAGGCCAAG
>JAZOCH010000155.1:0-7176 GCA_045596425.1 Acutalibacteraceae bacterium
AAAACCGTCCGTGCAGGCAATTTCCTGCACGGACGGTTTTTATTCCGCGGTTAATTCGTCCAGTTGACTCTGGCTCTGCTCCCACTGTGCCATCGTTTCCTCCAACTGACGCTGGTGCTCGTTTAGCTGTTCGGTCAGCTCCGTCAGTCGCGCATAGTCCGCCGCCGCGGACGGGTCGTTCAGCGCGGCGTTGACCGCATCGATTGCCGCTTCCAGCTCGGTCACGCGCTCCTCGGAACGGCGCACCGCCGTCTGTAATCGGCGGATGGCACTCTCCCGTTCCTTGCGGCGTTTATACTCGTTTTCCTTGGGCGGCTTTTCCGCCGCTTTGGCCTTTGCCGCCACTGCTTGCTCACGCGCGGCGGTGACCGCGTCGTAATTGTTGCCGACGGGCAACAAGCCGTCACGCGAGAACTGCACGACGCGGCTTGCCATACGGTTGATAAAATAGCGGTCGTGGGATACCGCCAATATCGTGCCGTCGTACTCGGCAAGCGCCTCCTCCAACGCCTCGCGCGAGGCGATGTCCAGATGGTTGGTCGGCTCATCGAGCAACAGCAGGTTATCCCCTGCCAGCATCAGTTTGAGCAACAACAGCCGCGCACGCTCGCCGCCGCTCATCACCCCGATGGGCTTATACACGTCGTCCCCACGGAACAGAAACGCCGCCATCGCCGAGCGAAGCTCGGTCTCGGTCTTATGCGGATAGCTGTCCCACAGCTCTTGCAAGGCGGTCTTTTTCGCATCTAATCCCTGCTGTATCTGGTCGTAGTAACCCACCGTCACCTTGGCACCCAATCGCACAAAGCCAGCCAAAGGCGCCAATCGGTCAGCAAAAATTTTCAACAAGGTGGTCTTTCCGCATCCGTTGGGGCCGAGCAAAAATACCCGTTCACCGCGGAACAGCCCCAGCGATGCATCCCGAAACAGCTCGGCGCCGTCAAACCCCATACGCAGTCCGCCGGCGGTCAGCACCTCGTTGCCGCTCGTCTGTGCGGCGGCAAAGGAAAAGCGGATCGTCTTATTCTCCTGCTCCGGTGCTACCAAATCCTGCTTTAACCGCTCCACTCGCTTTTCGCGGCTTTCGGCGGCGCGGATGCTCTTTTCGCGGTTCCACTGTTTAAGCAGGGTGATATTCTCCTCGATGCGTTTGATTTCCTGCATCGCGGTCTTGTAATGCTTCTGCTCAATCGCGCGGTCACGCGCGCGGCGTTCCTTGTGCGCCGAATAGCTCCCGTCGGAGATAAACAGCCGCCCGTCTTTCAGCTCCATTGTGCGGTTAGTGACGCGGTCAAGGAAATACCGGTCGTGGGAAATCACCACCACCGCGCCGTTGTAGCCGCGTAGATAGTCTTCCAGCCATTCCACCGACGGAATATCGAGGTGGTTAGTCGGCTCATCGAGCAACAATAGGTTGGTGTCGGTGAGCAACAACCGCCCCATCGCCGCCTTGCTGCGCTGACCGCCCGACAGCACCCCCACGGGGGTGGAAAACGCACTCTCCGAAAAACCGAGTCCGAGCAAGGTCGCCCGTACGCGGCTCTTGTAGTACAGACCGCCTGCCGCCTCGAACTGTTCGCGCAGGCGATGCTGACGGTCCAGCTGCTCCGCCGTCGGTTCGCCGCGCTCGATAGCGGCGTTGCAGGCGGCAAGCTCCCTCTCCATCGCCATCACGGGCGCAAACACGCTCTCCACCTCATCCCACAACGTACGGTCGGGCGAACGGCAGGTGTGCTGCTCCATATAGCCGATGACGGTGTCGCGGTATTTGACCACCTCGCCGCCGTCCGCGCGCTCTTCGCCCATCAGGATGCGCAGCAGGGTGGTTTTACCGCACCCGTTATCGCCGATAAGCCCAATCTTATCCCCGTCGCCGATCTCAAAGCTCAGGTCGGTGAACAGCGCACGCTCGCCGAAATATTTGGTTATTTTCTGTGCCGCTAACCGTGCCATAGTCTACTCCCGAAAAAGCCTGTTTTACACGTGTGTAAAACAGGCTTTGATAGTTACTGATAGTTACTGTTATTTCTTGTCCTCCGCGTCCATCAGGTTGCGGATGGCCTCGTGGAAGGACTCGATGTCCTTAAACTGACGATACACCGAGGCAAAGCGGATGTATGCCACGTCGTCAATGCGCATCAGCTGATCCATCACGTATTCACCGATCTTGGTGGTCGTCACCTCGCGTTCGAGCGAGTTCTGGATCTGCGCTTCAATGTCGTCTACCGCCTTCTCTAAGGTGTCGAGCGATACGGGACGCTTCTCGCACGCGCGCAAAAGGCCGCCCAGCACCTTCTGCCGATCAAACGGCTCGCGTGACTTATCCTTCTTGACCACAACGATGGGCAAGCTCTCAATAATCTCGTAGGTGGTAAATCGCTTGCCGCACTCCAAGCACTCACGGCGGCGACGAATACGGCTCCACTCGTCTGTCGGGCGGGAGTCGATGACCTTGCTTTCTACATAACCGCAGAACGGACACTTCATCCGAAACACCTCTTCTTCGTGAACTCTGCCTTAGTATACCATATATATGGTGTAAAAGCAAGGATTTTTTGCCGAAACCACCAATTACGGGATGGCAAGCTCCCCGATATAATCCGCAACCACGTCCGCCAGATGGCACGGCTCCACCGACTCGACACGCAGGCGGTCAATCAGCACGTCCACTGCCGCCGATTCGAGCGCCACGTCGGGAAACAGGGCAACTCCCTGCCGTGACGCCACCTCCACCCCGTACGTTCGCACGCAAACCCCGTCCGGCGACGTGTACACCGTGCAGATGCGGCGAATCCGCGGTTGTTCCTTTCTCGATTCCACGGCCATCCTCTCCCTTGCCCCAAAAGCGCTATAAGTTCACTTTCGAGACAAAGTTTACCACAACATCTTGTGTTTGTCAAGAGAAATGTGAATTATGTGAAGCGAACCACGCTGCCGCGGCAAGCTGGGCGAGAACGACGAGCGGTAAGCCCCACATAAAGCGACGGTGACGCGTCTTATGCCGCACCACACGCATCGTCACCAGCATCGCCAACGCGCCGCCGAGCAGCGCCACGGAAAACAGCGTCTTTTCGGGTGTGCGCCACCGACCGCGGCGCGCGCAGTGCTTATCCCACACGGTGAGCGCACACGCTAACAGGCTGACGCCGACCAAATACCATCCGATCAACGGCACAAAATCATCTCCTTTACTCCTATGGTATCACGGGGTCAACGTGTGGTCAACAAAAATTTCCACCCATTGTTTTGGGGCAAAAACTTGACCTGCGCCCTATTATTATGTAAAATAAAAGGTAGATGTGTCGATTTTGATGGAAAGGAGGGGGTTGTCGATGCACAAACGTCTGCTGTCTTGCCTGCTCGCTGTCTGCTTGCTTGCCAACCTGCTTGTCGGCTTTGCGGCGCTTGCCGCGGACAAGGTGTCCACCGGCACGGTGCGCGTGAACGATTCGCTCCGCGTGCGCAGTGAGCCAAACACCTCGTGCAGCACGGTCGGTTGGCTGAGCAACGGGGACGTTGTCACCATCCACGAAACCGTTATAAACGACAGCGGCGAGCGATGGTACCGCATCAGCATGGGTACCCTCACCGGCTACGCACACTCCGACTACATCACCGTAAACGCCACGTATGAGACCGACGAGGAATTCGAGGCATACCTCACCGCGCAGGGCTTCCCCGAGGACTACAAGGTCGCCTTACGCACCATCCACGCGCAGTATCCCAACTGGATATTCCGCGCCGAGCACCTGTCGATGACCTGGGATACAGCGTTCAAAGCAGAAAGCAAGGTTGGCGTCAACACCATCACCTCCCCCGACGCGTGGAAGTCGATGGAATACGGTGCCTATAACTGGAACACCAACAGCTACGTGGTGTTTGACACGGGCGGTTGGGTGACCGCCGCGCCGTCCGTCGTCGCCTATTATATGGACCCACGCAACTGGCTGGATTCCACCTACATCTTCCAGTTTGAGGATCTTTCCTATTCCGCCGAGCAAACGGTAACGGGCGTGCAGGCTATTCTGCCCACCGCGCTGGACAAATACGCCGAGGACCTGCTCAAAGCCGCCAAAGAGACCAAGGTCAGCGCCTATTTTCTCGCCACCCGTATGACGCAGGAGGGCTCCCACGTCAACGGCCTCGGCACGGGCGAGCTCGGCTATTATAACTTCTTCAACTACGGCGCCTACGCGGTATACGAGAACGGCGTTGAGGTCATATCCGCCGTGCAAAACGGTCTCAACTACGCCAAAAGCAAAGGCTGGAACACCCCGTACAAATGCCTGCTGGATTCTGCCACCAGCATCGGCAAGGGATATATCAACCTCGGGCAGGATACGCTGTATTATCAGAAATTTAATTTGACCAACACCACCAGCGGTCTGTACGGTCACCAATATATGTCCAACGTTGCCGCCCCCTCCTCTGAGGGGCGCATCCGCCGCAATGCGGCAACCGCGGAACAACTGAAAGCTAATCTGTCTTTCACCATCCCCGTGTTTAAGTCAATGCCGTCCAAGGCGGCTGCGCAACCCTCCAAGTCGGGCAACAACAACAATTTCCTCACCGATATCACGGTGGAGGGATATTCGCTTACCCCTACCTTCGACCGCTATACGATGAACTATTCTCTCCACGTCGGAAACGCAACCTCGGTCAAGGTGTCCGCCAAGCTGAGCAACACGGCGGCAAAGCTGACGGGCGGCGGTACGATTCAACTGTATAAAGGAGAAAACCGCATTCCGTTGACCGTTACCGCCACCAGCGGTGAGATGCGCACCTATACGCTGACGGTGACCACCAACGGCGGCACCGCCCGTCCCGATGCACCGATCATCACGGGCAAGGTGTATACCGTCACGGACACCATCACCAAGGTAGAGCCGCAAACTACCGTGTCGGATCTCATTAAAAATCTCGCCGTGCAAAATGGTACCGCTTCCATCCACACCGCCGCAGGCGAAAAGAAGGACGGCTTGGTCGGCACAGGCGATATTGTACGGCTGTACAGCGGTAACACCCTGTGCGCCAGTTATCCCGTTATCATCTACGGTGACGTCAACGGGGACGGAAAAGTGTCCTCGCTCGACCTGCGCATTGCGCAAAAGCATATCCTCGGGGTAAGCGTTCTCAGCGGTTACCCATTGACTTCCTGCGACACAAGCAAGGATGGAAAGCTCACGTCGCTCGACCTGCGTGTAACGCAAAAATATATTCTGGGAATCACCAACACTCTTCAATAACGAGGTGTTTTTATGAAACGAACGATCTGTATCCTGCTCGCCCTGCTGATGCTGGCTGTCAGTCTGGGCGGATTAACCGCCCACGCGGCGTCGGGTAGCCTTACCGCCACAACAGGCGCTACCAACGTGACCGTCGGCAGTAACGTCACCGTTACCCTGCAATACAGCGGCGGCGGCGCAAAAATCGGTTCCATTGACGCACAATTCAGCTACAACGCCAAGGCGTTTGAATTTGTCAGCGCCAACGGAATGGATTATAACGGCGGCGCCGGCATTATCAAGTTATCGTATTTTGCGTCCGCCACCACGCCTCCAACCTCGGTGACTGCCAAACTGACCTTTAAGGCGATCGCCCCAGGGGCGGCAAACTTCTCCGTAACGACCGCTGAGTTCGTCAACGACGATGACTATTCCTCCCTCGGCACGCCGTCCAAGACGTTGTCTGTCTCGGCTATCAACCCGACCAAGTCCGCTAACGCCAATCTGGCGAGCATCAAACCCTCGTCGGGTACGCTGACACCCAAGTTCAGCGCCAACGTGACCAACTACACCATCTCGGTGCCGTACACCACCACCTCGCTGTCGCTGAGCGCGACCACGCAGGACAAAAATGCAAAAATTGCCGTATCGGGCAAGAACGCCCTCGCGGTGGGTAAAAACACGCAGGTCATCACCGTGACCGCGCCCAACGGCACCACCAAAAAATACACGGTTGTCATCAACCGTTCCCCCAACCAGACCACCTCCACGAGCGGCACGGACACCACCACGACCACCACGACACCACAGGAGGAGCTGTTGGAGGTTGAGGTAAACGGCGTTACTATGACGGTGTCCGACACCCAGCCCGACGCTACGTTGCCGAGCGGATTCTCGTGGACACACGTCACCATTCACGATATCACCGTCTCCGCCGCCGTCAACAACGAGGCAAACGTCACGCTGGTATACCTGACCGACACGCAGGCCCAAAAGAGCGGCTTCTATATGTACGACGCGGCAGACGGCACCTTCTCCCCGTTTCGTCAACTGACGGTGAGCGGCGGCAACTACATCCTGCGCGAGCTGCCTGCCGGATTGACAGCTCCTACGGGCGCAGTCAAGGGCGTATACACCTTCGGCAACGACGAATTGAGCGTGTACCAGTTTGAGGACGCCGCGCTTGCGGATATCGTGCTGGTCTACGCCACCTCGGCTGCCGGCAAAACAGGGCTGTACGCCTATGATAAAACCGACGGCTCGATGCAGCTTTACCGCGCCGCCACGGTGGCGGCGGACACGCCGCCAAGCACGGATGCGCCTGCGCAGGACAACCCCTTCGCGGTGTTCGTAGGGCAGTATCGACAATGGATTCTCATTTGTGCCGCCGCCCTTGGCGGTCTGGCGCTGGCGGTTACCGCTATTCTGCTTATCATCCTCACCACCCGTAAGGATAAAAGCTGCAAGCATTAACAACAATGCCCTGCACCGCTTGGTGCAGGGCATTGGTTTTTGTTATTTCTCCTCGATGGGTGTCAGTTTGCCGTCTTCTCTCGAATCTTTGTGGCGAGGTTGCAGATCGAAGAACTTCTGTCCACACGCTCGGCGCACTCGTAAATCACAATGTCCGGATTGTACAAATCCACGACTTCCGTCAGGTCTTTTGTGTAATCGCCCCAAACAAGCCACACTTCCGAAAAGCTTTCCGCTATGTCATCCAAAATGAAACTGTTAATATAGCTGTCCGCCATCAGCAGCAGCTTTACATCATTATTTGCGTTTGGATTCTTATAGACACTGTGACGGTGATCACTCGCCCACTTTCCCATAACCGAAACGTCTGATTTCTGCGCTTTTGGATTGAGTAGCGTAAAATGCTCAAAATAATCGTCCTGATGAATCACTTGGTTTAGCGTTATGCCGCCGTTTTTAACCGTGATGGTATAATCCG
>JAZOCH010000156.1:0-11482 GCA_045596425.1 Acutalibacteraceae bacterium
CTCCCCGGGGACATTATCTCGGAGCCCGACAACGGCCGTGGTATCCCCGTCGGTATGAATGAGAAGCTGGGGTTGCCCACCGTGACGGTGGTGCTCACCGTTCTGCACGCCGGCGGTAAGTTCGGCGGCGGCGGTTATAAAGTCGCCGGTGGTCTGCACGGCGTGGGTTCCTCGGTGGTGAATGCCTTGTCCGAGTGGCTGGAAGTGGAAATCAGCCGTGACGGGCACATCTATGCCCAGCGATTTGAACAGGGCAAGACCGTTACCGACCTCAAAATCATCGGCGATACCGAAGAAACGGGTACGCTGGTACGCTTTAAGGCGGACCCGACGGTGTTCACCGAAACCACCGAATACGATTACGAGACCCTGCAAAAGCGTTTGCGCGAGCAGGCGTTCCTCAACGCCGGCTTAAAGGTCACCCTGACCGACCGCCGCGACGAGGATAACGTGCGCAGTGAGGAGTTCTGCTACGAGGGTGGTATCTCGTCTTTTGTCGAGTTTCTTAACAAGACGCGCGGCTACACCCCTTTGCACAACAACGTCATTCATCTGACCACCACCGACGGAAACTCGGTCGCGGAGGTGGCGTTCCAGTATAACGACAGTTTTAACGAGAATATCGTATCGTTTGCCAACAATATGAACACGGTAGACGGCGGTACGCACGAGACCGCGTTCAAGACCGCCATCACCCGTATTCTCAACGACTACGCGCGCCGCTACAAGATGCTCAAAGACAACGACAAGAACCTCAGCGGTGAGGACGTGCGTGAGGGCATTATGGCGGTGGTCAGCGTTAAGCTGGAAGACGCGCAGTTTGAGTCCCAGACTAAGGCGAAATTGGGTAACACCTCCATTGCCAAGCTGGTCAACGCCCTGCTCGCCGACAAGCTGACCGCGTATTTAGACGAAAATCCGGCGGTTGCCAAGGCAATTCTTGAAAAATCCATCAACGCCGCGCGTGTGCGCGAGGCGGCACAGCGCGCGCGTGATAATGCGCGCAACAGTAAGAAATTGAGCTCTCTGCGTATGCCCGAAAAGCTCGCGGACTGCATCTGGACCGACCCGGAACGTACTGAGCTGTACATCGTTGAGGGTGACTCCGCCGGCGGCTCGGCAAAGCTGGGTCGCGACCGCAATTATCAGGCGATTCTCGCCCTGTGGGGTAAGATGCTCAACGTCGAGAAGGCGCGCATTGATAAGGTGTACACCAACGAAAAACTGCTGCCCATCGTGGTGGCACTCGGTTGCGGCATCGGCGACGATTTTGATATTTCCAAGCTGCGCTACGGAAAGGTCATTATTATGGCGGATGCCGACGTCGACGGTTCGCATATTCGCACGCTGCTGCTGACCTTCTTCTTCCGCTATATGCGGCCGCTCATTGAAGAGGGACACGTGTACATCGCACAGCCGCCGCTGTTCCGTGTTTCGAAGGGGAAAAAGACCTTCTACGCCTTCTCCGACGAGGAGCGCGACCAATACATCGAGGAACTGGGCGGCACCGCCGACATTCAGCGGTACAAGGGTCTTGGTGAAATGGATCCTGCCCAGCTGTGGGAGACCACGATGGACCCGGCCCTGCGCACCATGCTGAAAGTGGAGTTGGAGGATGCCCAGCTTGCGGACGAGACCTTCTCCATTCTGATGGGCGACAGTGTCGAGCCGCGTCGCGAGTTCATTGAGAAAAACGCGCGTTACGCGACCAATCTGGATATTTAAGGTGACCATTATGGAAGAATTCCACACTGCCCCACCCGTTGAAGAGACGACACCCGTTCAAAACGAATGGGCCATCGATCTGACACGGGAGGAGTATATTCGCTTTTATACCCTGTTTAACAAACTCAGCGGTCCGTTGCGACTGCAAAACGTTCAACTGATTGCTTCCGTGGTGTTTGCGGTTATCGTGGCAGGCTTTTGCGTGTACGATTTTATGCAGACGGGCACGGTGGATTGGCTGTTTGTGCTCATCGGACTTGCGCTGATGCTCGCCTCGTTCGGACTGTGGTGGTACGCGCCCCGTCACGTGCGCCGCGCCGCCGCCAAGATGTATGATGAAGCCGTTAACGGTGGGTATTGCTACGCAGGTACCCTACGTGTGCGCGATGACCGCGTGGAAAAGGAAAACGCGCAGGGTATCCACACCATCCACATGGACGCGATGACGCTGTTTGTTGAAAATCCCGAGATGATGGTATTTATCACCACCAACCGCCGTTCCATCGTGATTCCGGCACGGTATCTCACCGCTGAGGCGGCGAGTGTCATCCGTGCGGCGGCGGATAAGCTGCCCTACCGCAATCGGCGGTTTATGGGGCGCGTGGTACCGCTGGGGGAAATTCCGCCTGCCGCCTGTCCGCCCGAGGACACCGTGCTGTGGGAGAAGTCCATTCGCTACGAGACCGAGGAGCTTGCCGACATTATCCGCAACAACGTCACGCAGAACTATATGAAGCGCTTGCCGTTTCACAGCGTGATGAGCGTGCTGTTCGCGGTGGCACTCGGCTGGGACGGGAGTACCAACCTCTTGCCCTGCATCGGCTGGTTTCTGCTGTTCTTCGTGCTGACCGCATTGACCAACTGGGTGTTACCGCGCCGCCGCGCCGTGCAGGTCGCCGCGCAGGCGGATATTAACGGACGCACCGTCACCGTCAAGCTCACGTCGCGCGGTGTGTGGACCACCGACCCCAACAAGGGCTTTGCCGTGGTGCCGTGGAGCGTGATTGAACACGTGATTGACCGTGACACCTTCGTGGAGATTACGCGCGGTGTGATGTCCATTCGCATCCCCAAACGCTATATTGACGACTTTTCCGCGTTCGATACCCTCGTTTGCACCTGTTGGAAGAAAACAAAGAGTAAATAACACGATTTAATATACAGACAGTAAACAGAAAGGTCAGGTGATCTTGGTGGAAGAACAAACCAATTCTCTCTCCAAGCTGATTCCCGTTGATTTGGATAAGGAGATGCGCAAGAGCTTCCTCGAATATTCGATGTCGGTCATCGTGGCGCGCGCCCTGCCGGACGTGCGCGACGGTCTCAAACCCGTGCATCGCCGCATCCTGTATACGATGCATGAGGATGGTCTGACACCCGACAAGGCGTACCGCAAGTCCGCGACCACCGTCGGCGACGTGCTGGGTCATTACCACCCTCACGGCGACGCGTCGGTGTACGATGCGATGGTGCGTATGGCGCAGGATTTCTCCTTGCGCTATCCGCTGGTGGACGGTCACGGTAACTTCGGCTCGATTGACGGTGACGGCGCCGCCGCCTACCGTTATACCGAGGCGCGTATGAGCAAGATGTCGCTGGATATGCTTGCCGACATTGAGAAAGATACCGTTGATTTTATGCCCAACTTCGACGACACCACCAAGGAACCCGTGGTGTTGCCGTCGCGCTTCCCCAACCTGCTGGTGAACGGCTCTGCCGGTATCGCGGTGGGTATGGCAACCAACATTCCGCCCCACAACCTGTGTGAGGTGGTTGGTGCCATCTGCCTGCTCATCGACAACCCCGAGGCGGAGCTGGCGGATATTATGGAGTTTATTCAGGGTCCCGATTTCCCGACGGGCGGCATCATTATGGGCCGTGCCGGCATCCGCGCCCCGTATGCGACCGGCCGCGGCCGCATCACGGTGCGCGCCAAGGCGGAGATTGAGGAGCACGGAAACCGCAACCGCATCGTTATCAGCGAAATTCCCTATATGGTCAATAAACTCAATTTGGTTAAGTCCATCATTGACCTGGTGGACGATAAGCGCATCGAGGGTATCAGCGACGTGGTGGACCATTCCAGTATGGAAGGTATGCGTGTGGTCATCGACCTCAAAAAGGATGCCGTGCCGCAGGTGGTGCTCAACCAGCTGTACGCCTACACCCAGATGCAAACCACGTTCGGTGCGATTATGCTGACCTTGGTGGACGGCACGCCGAAGGTGCTCACCCTCAAACAGATGCTGGAACAGTATATCAAGTTCCAGGCACAGGTGGTCACGCGCCGTACGCTATTTGACCTGCGTAAGGCGAAGGAGCGCGCCCACATCGTCGAGGCGCTCAAAACCGCGGTGGATTTCATTGACGAGGTCATTCGCATAATTCGCGAGGCTAAGGACCAGAATACCGCCAAGGAAGCCTTGATGGAGCGCTTTGCGTTCGACGACGTGCAGGCGGATGCCATCGTTAAGATGCGTCTCGGTCAGTTGTCGGGTCTCGAACGGCAGAAGATTGAGGACGAGCTCGGCGCGTTGATGCTGAAAATCGCGGAGTTCGAGGCGATCCTCGCCGACGAGCAGAAGGTGCTTGCTATTGTTAAGGAAGAGTGCCTTAAAATGCGCGATAAGTACGGCGATGAGCGCCGCACCGAGATCTCCATCGTGTCGGGAGAGGTGGATATCGAAGATCTCATCCCCGAGGAGGAATGCGTGCTGACGCTGACCAACCTCGGTTATATCAAGCGCCAGCCGGTGGACAGCTATGCGGCACAACGCCGCGGCGGTAAGGGCATCAAGGCGCTGTCCACCCGTGAGGAGGACGTCACCAAGACGATGTTCATTTGTTCCAGCCACGATTACGTGATGTTCTTCACGAATATGGGACGCGTGTACCGCCTCAAATGCTTCGAGGTGCCGGAGGGCAGCCGTACCGCGAAGGGGCTGAACATCGTCAACCTCCTGCCCCTGCTGCCGGAGGAAAAGGTGTCCGCAATGATTCGCGTGGGCGACTACACCGAGGGACAATTCCTCAGTATGATTACGCGCAACGGCATTATTAAGCGCACGCGTTTGGATGCGTACGCCAACGTGCGTAAGAGCGGTCTGATTGCCATTGACCTCGACGAGGGGGATGAGCTGGTGTGCGTGCAGACCACCGACGGCGAACAGCAGCTGCTGGTTGCCACCGCCAAGGGTATGGCAATTCGCTTTAACGAGAGCGATGCGCGCGTGATCGGCCGCACCGCCCGTGGTGTGAAGGCGCTGAATCTTGCCGAGGACGATACCGTTGTCGGTATGGAACTGGTTGACCCCGATAAATTGTTGCTCACCGTGACCGAGACGGGCTACGGCAGACTCAGCAGCTTTGACGATTACCGCGTGCAGTCGCGCGGCGGTAAGGGTCTGACCAACTACCACACCGCCAAGTTCGGTGATGTTATCGGTATCCGTACCGTAACCCCCGAGGAGGACCTCATTCTCATTTCGTCGGATGCCATCATCATCCGTATGCTGATTGAGGAAATCCGTCTTTGCCGCCGCCCGTCTAAGGGCGTGCGCGTGATGCGCCTGCCCGAGGGCGTGTCCATCGTGTCAATTGCCAGTGCGGCGCACGACGAGGATGCCGAAACGGCGCATCCCGAGGACGACGGCTCTGCCGATGAGGGTGCCGAGGCCGAGGCGGCAACGGAGACCGTCTAATCCGTCAACGCGGTGTGCCGCCTCTCGCAAATGTCGCTTATGCGCCATTTGCCGGCAACTCTGCCAATACGAGTGGGGCAACGGAGACCGTCTAATCCGTCAACGCGGTGTGCCGCCTCTCGCAAATGTCGCTTATGCGCCATTTGCCCACGACACAGCGAGTCCGAGGCGGAGCCAGAATCCACCGCAGAGACCACCGAAGAATAATTCACCGCAAATCATCCGCAAAGCCCGACCGAATCGGTCGGGTTTTGCTTGTATGTAACGATACTCCGACGGGCGGATATGGAATCCGCCCCTACGGGATTGGTTGGTGGCGTGGTTGTAGGGGCGATTCAAGAATCGCCCGATTGTCGACGGGCGCATCGTGATGCGCCCCTACGCACAGACTAAAATTGTGCGTTGTAGGGGACGGCCGCGCGGCAATTTCGTTGGGTTTTATTTCAAGTGGCGTTTGCCGCGCCACGCAAATGCCGCATAGCGACATTTGCCCAAGCAGACCGATTGTCGCAAACGACGTCCCGCGCGGAAGGCGACACGTTCCCGTCTCTGTAAAGCCCATATTACCCGTTGTATTTTCCATCAAACGGCGAAAAATTTTGTTCACCGCGCATTGTGGAAATCTTCGGTGGAAAAACCTAGCAAAATCAAGGGTGTTTATCGTTTTTCGGTAGTGAATTGTGGAAAACTGCGTGGAAAGTGTGGATGTTTCCCCCGTCGGATTTTGCAAAATGTATACGAAAAACCGCGTTTTCCCCCGACGGTGTGGAAAACACCTGTGGAAAAGTGGGAAAGTCGGTGGAAAACCACAAAAACCGCTCAACCACGCGGTTTTTTCAACAAATCGGTGATTTTTCTTGTGTAAATGGGGAAAATGTGCTATCATTTTCCCGTAATCAGAGTCAAAGAGAAGGAACGAGCGACTATGACGTTTTTTGAAGCGGAATATGATATAGCGGTCATCGGCGCAGGACACGCAGGCATCGAGGCGGCACTTGCCGCCGCGCGGCTGGGGTGTTCCACGGCGGTGTTTACCATCAATCTCGACTGGATTGGCAATATGCCGTGCAATCCGTCCATCGGCGGCACGGCAAAAGGGCATCTGGTACGCGAAATTGACGCACTCGGTGGTGAGATGGGCAAGGCGGCGGACGCCAATCTGTTGCAGAGCCGTATGCTCAACCGCGGCAAAGGACCTGCCGTGCATTCGCTGCGCGCGCAGATTGACCGCCGCGATTATTCCGCGTATATGAAGCGCACGCTGGAAACTACCCCCAACTTGGATATCAAGCAGGGTGAGGTGGTGTCGCTGGACCGCCGCGAGGACGGCGGCTGGTTGCTCACCACCCGACTGGAAGCACAGTACGGCGCCAAAGCGGTCATACTGGCGACCGGCACCTTCCTGCAAGGTAAGATCTTCGTGGGTGACGTGTCGTACGACGGCGGTCCCGACGGGATGTTCGCCGCTACCGACCTGTCCGCCTCGCTCGCGAAGCTCGGCGTAACGCTGCGCCGTTTTAAGACGGGCACGCCTGCGCGCGTGCTCAAATCCAGCATAGATTTTTCGTCGCTGGAATTGCAGGAGGGGGAAGAACCCGTCACCCCGTTCTCGTTCGAGACTACCGAGGAATTGCACAACGTTCTGCCCTGCCACATCACGTGGACAGGGGAGGATACCAAGCGCGTTATCCACGAAAATCTGCACCGTTCGCCGCTGTACGGCGGTAAGATTGAGGGTGTCGGACCGCGGTATTGCCCAAGCATCGAGGATAAGATCGTACGGTTCGCGGATAAGGAGCGCCATCAGGTGTTTATCGAGCCGTGCGGCAAAAACACCGAGGAGATGTACTTGCAAGGACTCAGTTCCAGCCTGCCCGTTGACGTGCAGCTTAAATTTCTGCACACCATTGCCGGCTTGGAGCAGGTCAAGGTGATGCGCCCTGCCTACGCCATTGAGTACGATTGCGTGGACCCGTTACAGCTCGGGATGACGCTGGAATTTTTGGATATCCCCAACCTGTACGGCGCAGGGCAGTTTAACGGCTCCTCAGGCTACGAGGAAGCCGCCGCGCAGGGCTTGGTTGCCGGTGTCAACGCGGCGCTCAAACGCAAAGGCGAGCAGCCGATGATTCTCGACCGCGCGTCCAGCTATATCGGCACGCTGGTGGACGACCTCGTCACCAAGGGTTGTATGGACCCCTACCGTATGATGACCAGCCGCAGTGAGTACCGTCTGGTGCTGCGGCAGGATAACGCCGACCGCCGTCTGACCCCCATTGGCCGCCGTGTCGGGTTGGTGGACGATGCACGCTGGGCGCGGTATACCGCGCGGCAGGAGGCGATGGCGGCGGAACGCACACGCCTGCACGACACGATTTTGCCGCCGAGCGATGCGCTGAACAGCCTGCTCATCGAAAAAGGCACCACCCCCGTGACAACGGGTATCCGTTTAGAGGAGTTGTTGCGCCGTCCACAGCTCAGCTACGCCGATCTTGCTCCCGTGGACAGCGGTCGACCGCCGCTGGACAAGCTGGTCACCGAGCAGTTGGAGGTTGACATCAAATACGAGGGGTATATTCGCCGCGAGCAGGGGCAGATCGACGAGATGCGGCGGCTGGAAAACCGCTTGCTCTCGCCCGATACCCCTTACGATACCATCCACGGTCTGCGCAAAGAGGCGCAGGAAAAGCTTGGCAAGATTCGTCCGCGCAGTATCGGACAGGCCTCCCGTATCAGCGGTGTCAGTCCGGCGGACGTGTCGGTGCTTATCGTGTGGAGCAGCCAGAACGGGAAAGGAGTGACCGCCGATGATTGACCGCGACCTGCTGGCGCGTTGTGCCGCGCCGTACGAGGTGGAGATAACCGACACGCTGTATCAGCGGCTGGACACCTACGCCCGTCTGCTGGTGGAGTGGAATGAGAAAATGAATTTGACCGCCATCACCGACCCCGTCGGCGTCGCGGTTAAGCACTTTGCGGACAGCCTGACCGCCGCACCGTTGTTGCCGACGGGCGATTTTTCGCTGATTGACGTCGGCACGGGCGCCGGCTTCCCCGGCGTGCCGCTGGCATTGTTGCGCGCGAATTGTCGGCTGACCTTGCTGGACAGCCTTAATAAGCGCTTGGTGTTCCTCGAAGCCGTGTGCCGCGAGGTGGGGCTGGATGCCCGACTGGTACACGCGCGCGCCGAAGAGGGTGGCCGCAAGCCCGAATTGCGCGAGCAATTCGATGTGGCAACCGCCCGTGCCGTGGCGGCGTTGCCGACACTGTGCGAATATTGCCTGCCGTTTGTTAAGGTGGGGGGGCGCTTTCTCGCGCCCAAAGGCCCCGATGGCGCCCGCGAGCAGGAAGCCGCCGCCCGTGCGGTGGCAACCCTCGGCGGCAAGTTTGGCGGCGCGCGCACGCTGACCTTGCCCGAAACCCCCGAGGACGGGGTGGAGCCGATGACGCGGCGGCTGGTGGAGATTGCCAAAGTCGCGCCGACGCCGCCCAAATACCCTCGTCCCTCGGCAAAAATCGCCAAACAACCATTATAACCTTTGCAAGCCGCCGCTTTTCTCGAAAAAGCGCTGGCTTGTTTGTTTTCCCGACAACGGGATGTGACGGACTTCTCTCGTTTTGCGTGCTATGGTTAATTTGCAAATGTTTCACGTGAAACAAAGGAGGGGACGCTATGATAAGAAAAAAGAACGGCTATACCGCGCGTGGGCAGGTGTGGATGATTCCGACGGGGGATATTGCGCCCAACCCCAACCAGCCGCGCAAGGAGTTTGCGCTGGACAAGCTGGTGGAGCTGGCGCAGAGCATTAGCGAAAACGGGATATTACAGCCGCTGACTGTGTCGATGGAAACGGGTAGCCCCGTGCTGGTGGCAGGGGAGCGGCGGTTGCGCGCGGCGCGCATTGCCGGTTTGCGCGAGGTGCCGTGTGTGGAGGTGTCGGCGGACGAGCGTGCGCGGCGCGTGCTTACCTTGGTCGAGAATTTGCAACGCGAGGATATGAACTGCTTTGAGACCGCCGAGGGTATTCGCGAGTTGATGGACACCTACGAGCTGACCCAGTGCGAGGCGGCACAACAGCTCGGCTATTCGCAGTCGGCGGTGGCGAATAAGCTGCGGCTGTTGCGGCTGTCCCCTGAGGAGCGGCAGATACTGCTGACGGCTGGGCTGACCGAGCGCCACGCGCGCGCGTTGTTGCGGTTGGATGTGCGCGAGATGCGAAGGCATGCATTGGAGCGAATGGTAAAGGAAAAAATGACCGTGGCGCAGACCGAGCGGCTGATTGACGATCTGCTGGCAGGCAAGGTGCGCCGCCGCCCTGCCAAGCCGCTGGTGCGTGATGTGCGCGTGTTTTTCAATACCGTCAACCATGCGTTGGA
The DNA here is from genome assembly GCA_045596425.1 of Acutalibacteraceae bacterium. Lineage (GTDB taxonomy): Bacteria > Bacillota > Clostridia > Oscillospirales > Acutalibacteraceae > UBA5905. The sequence continues at coordinate 9,804 of JAZOCH010000156.1, forward strand.
GATAATGCGGCGCGGCGGTATCGCCGCCGAGAGTCAACGGCGCGATGAAGAGGAGTATATCGAGTACATTGTGCGTATCCCGAGGGCGGCCACGAGCGCGAAAAGATAATGAGTCCGTTTGCCGCCCTCTCGAGAATGGACAAGTCCATTCTCCCGGGTAGCATCAGATAACGAGGGCGGCCGCAACCGTGAGCAAATAATGATTAGGTTTGCCGCCCTCTCGGGGTGTCGCAAGCGCCATCCCCTACGGTGCGGATGTTCGTTTGTGCGTAGGGGCGATTCACGAATCGCCCGAAAATCCTGCACGGAACAACAAAACGCCCACGCGGTTGTTCCGCGTGGGCGTTGACGGTGGAATGTTATTTTATAACGGTCTTGCTCTTGTATGTGCTGCTGGTCAGGCACACGAAGGTCTTACCAACCGCGACGGTCAAGGGGGTTACGCCGTCTGATTCGTAGAATTTCAGCCCGTTGGCGGTGACCTTCCACTGAATGGTGCGGCTCTTGCCGCCGCTGGCGAGCACGCCGTCTCCGTTCTTTATGGTGAAATCGTACCGCTTGGCATCCAACGGGTCAGTGAAGCGGTTGCCGTACATCACAATGACGTTGCTCGCCTCGATGGTGCCGCCCGTGTGAGTGACGTGTACGGGGGTGGACAGCGAGTTGCGGTGCTTCTGATACAGACCGCTGGCGGCGTTGTAGGTGAACGCCATCTGATAGCTGTTCGAAATCTTGACGTCCACGGTGGTCGCCGACTGCGTGCCTTGCTTTTCGCCGAACTGATACGGACCCGTATAGTTCGAGGTCTTGCTGTGGCCGCGTTGCTTGATTTCATTCAGTACCTTGGTCTTGGGGAATACCTTGCGATTCCAAGAGAAGTTTTGGCTGTTGGCGAGCACGGAGCTTGCCTGCTCGGCGTTGCGCACGTCGTCCACGCCGTATTCCTGAATGGTTGCGAGACCCGAATGGGAGCCGCCGATGTGGCAATAGATCATATCCATCGCCGCGGCAAACTTGGCAAAGTGGGGACGGGCGCTGCGCACAGGCCCGATTTCATCGGGGATGCGGTCAACCGAGGAAAACACCGCCAAAATACGCGGAATACCGCCCTCGGTCTCGGATTCGAAATAGAAATCCGCGTCTTCGAGGTTGAGCTGGATGTGCTTGCTGTCCTCGTCGGTGACAACGTAGCCGATGTAGCGGTTGTTGTCGGTGAACAGGTCGTATTCGCCCGTGAGGGTGTTGAGCGCGCCCTTCGGTGGCGGCGCGGTGGTGGTTGTGGTGGTGGCGGTCGGCGCCGAGGACGGTGTGCCTTCGGCAGGGTTGCCGCCGCAGGCGACGAGCGAGAGCAGAAGCACCACAGTGAGTAGCGCCGCAGTCAGATGGGATAAACGGGTGATTTTCATACGATCCTACCTCTTTTCACGACTTTTCGCGTAAACTTGCTTGTATTATACCACGCCGACGGCGGCTTTGCAACCGCTTGGAACACATTCCCTGCGAATATCTTGACAAATTTCGCAGAAAAGAGTAAACAGGCAGGGTGCAAACGCGCCGGTGTAGCAGGCAAAGGGGTAGTCGTTTGCATTGCATAGTATGCGCTTGTAGCTCAGCAGGATAGAGCGTCCGCCTCCTAAGCGGAAGGTCGGGGATTCGAATTCCTTCAAGCGCGCCAAAAA
>JAZOCH010000157.1:0-4117 GCA_045596425.1 Acutalibacteraceae bacterium
AGCAAATGTAACTGTACCTTCGCCTAATAATTCATTAAGGCGGTCAGCAACGGGCTTTAAGGTAAACTTCTTAGCATCCTCAGTTTTTGCCTTTTCTAAATATTCTTTAGTAGCGGCATCCCTCTCATTCTCAGGTAAAGCTTCAACAGCCTTCTTCTCTTTCTTAGAAAGACCAAAGCCTTCGGTGAAAATGTTGTGCGGTTTGCCCATATGTGAGCAAAGAATAACCTGAGCGCCGTTATCAAGTAGATACTTAATAGTGGGAAGGGCTCCAATAATTCTCTTGTCGCGTGTGATTTTACCATCCTTCATAGGTACGTTGAAATCGCAACGAACAAGAACCTTTTTGCCGGATACCTCAATATCCTCAATAGTCTTTTTGTTAAGTGCGTCCATTAAAAGTACATCCTTTCAAACCTGTTTATATTAGTATAATAATATTGTACCACAAAATGTAAAAAATTCAATGATTTTATATGATAATATTTTAACAACGCTACCACTTATAGTTGTGCAATTCTCCTAAATTTTGAAGTGTGGGGTAGTTCCACTGGCGAAGCACCTCGTATACGCCTACTGCCACGGAATTGGACAGATTGAGCGAGCGCGCGGCATCGTTGTTGATCATCGGCAGGCGCACGCAGGAATCGGGGTTATCGTGCAGCAACGTTTCGGGCAATCCTTTGGTTTCTTTGCCGAAAACCAAGTAAGCGCCGTCGGGATAGGTCACATCCGAGTGGATATGCTTCGCTTTGGTGGAAAAATAGAAGAATGGCCCCTTATTTTTTTCGAAAAAATCGTCCAAATTTTTATAATAGGTAATATCCAGCAGATGCCAGTAATCCAGCCCTGCGCGTTTGAGCTTTTTATCGTCGATGCGAAATCCCAGCGGCTCTACCAGATGTAGACGGGCGCCCGTGGCGGCACAGGTGCGGCTGATATTACCCGTGTTTTGCGGAATTTCGGGTTCGACAAGGACAATGTTGAGTGTCGGCAACAGAAAAACCCCTTTATGTGTAAAATTCTACCTTTGATTTTAGCATACAACGTGCTCGCGCGCAAGAAAAATTGTGCGAGAGCGTGATATTTTTCGCTTGTCTGCGCACAATAAAGCCGAAAGGAGGCGTTGGCGATGAATAACAAACCGTTCGGCAATTTTATGAAAGGAATGGGGATGGGTGTGGCTCTCGGTTGTGCCGCCGGTGTGGTCGGCACCTGCTATGTCAAGAAAAACAAAAAGGGACTCAAACGCAATGCCGGCAAAACCCTGCATTCCATCGGCGATTTGCTCGAAAACGTGACGGATATGTTCTGATAAGCAAAAAGCGAGGCGCGCCTCGCTTTTTTTGCGTAAAATAGCGGTTTTCCCTTTACAAACAGTGTATAATTGTGTAGAATAGTAGGGAATGAGTTTAATGAAAAGGATGTGACCTTTTTGGATAAATTTGATGACAAGCCTCTGGCGGTGACCGAGGAAGAGACGCACGATTATGAGGCAGAGATATTCGGCCGTTCCAAGTCCCGTGAAGAGATTAAGGCTGAGGAGAAGGCGCGCAGAGCGGCAGAAAAAGCGGCTCTGCGTGAGGCACGCCGTCTGGCAAAGGAAGCAAAGAAGGCAGCCCCCAAGGAAAAGCGAACGGATCTGCTGGTGATGGGCGTTGTTCTTCTGGTCGTACTGGTTAGTGCAGGCGTTTTGCTGGGGATGAATATTTCTCGTTCCAACAAGGAATGGTCGTACAAAAGAAATGAGGAAATCTCAAACTATTTCTATGACGGCGAAGCCGCTCCTGAGATGAAGGACGACGGCATCACCGCCGCGGTCAACGAGGTGTATTACACGAACGGCGGTTATCTATGCGTTAAGATGACGATGGGCAACGGTGGGGCAAAGGCAATGCGCTTGGATACGTTGGAGGTCAAGATTTCCAACGGCGATAGTGAGGCGCTTATCGCCAGCGGTTACACGGAGGATATCAATGACACCTACACCGTACCGGCGAACGGCACCAACATCTACACCTTCTACATTAAACCCGAGCACGTCAAGATTGCGGATGATACGTTGGCGACTATCTCGTACGAAATCACCGCGAAAGGAACGATTTTGGAGGAATAACACTCTATGCTGGAACTGCAAAATATATCTTTTGTTGTGGATAACGATGGTGAACGGCGCGAGATTCTCAAAGACATCAACCTGACCATCGATGAGCGATTTGTGGCGGTCACAGGCCCCAACGGCGGTGGTAAATCCACCCTTGCGCGGGTGATTGCCGGTATCAATCAGCCCACCTCCGGGCATATCCTGCTGGATGGCGAGGATATCACGGGGATGAGCATCACCGAGCGAGCGAAAAGAGGCATCAGCTTTGCCTTCCAACAGCCCGTGCGCTTTAAGGGACTGACGGTGCGTGACCTCATCACGTTGGCGGCAGGACGCGACATCACCATCACCGAGGCGTGTTCTTACCTTTCCGAGGTGGGACTTTGCGCGCGCGAATATATCGGCCGCGAAATCAACGCGAGTCTTTCGGGCGGCGAGCTCAAACGCATTGAGATTGCGATGATTATCGCGCGCGGCACCAAGTTTTCGCTGTTTGATGAGCCGGAGGCAGGCATCGACCTGTGGAGCTTCAATAACCTCATTCAGGTGTTTGAGAAGATGCACGAAAAGCTCGGAGGCCCGATTATGATCATCTCCCACCAAGAGCGTATTCTCAACATCGCGGACCGCGTGATTGTGCTCGCGGACGGGAAGGTAAAGGCAGACGGAGCGCGAGAGGACATCCTGCCCGAATTGCTCGGCAGCCACGAGGCGTGCTCGGTGCTGACGGATAAGTTATAAGAGGTATACGTATGGATAAGATTGAGAAAAATCTGCTCGAACAGATTGCGGATCTGCACGACGTGCCGCAGGGCGCATACAACATCCGTGCCAACGGACAACTGTCGGGACGCGCAACGACGGATAATATTGACATTGTCACCAAGACGGACAAGCCGGGCATTGATATTATCATCAAGGCCGGTACCAAGAACGAGAGTGTGCATATCCCCGTGCTTATCAGCCAGACGGGCTTGCAGGATTTGGTGTACAACGATTTCTACGTTGGGGAAGATGCCGACATCACCATTGTGGCTGGGTGCGGCATCCATAATGCCGGCGACGATGAATCCCGTCACGACGGCATCCACTCCTTCCATCTGGCAAAGGGTGCCCGTCTCAGGTATATTGAGAAGCACTACGGCGACGGGGACGGTAACGGCGAGAACGTGATGAATCCCACCACCGTTGTGGAGCTGGGCGAGGGCGCATATATGGAGATGGAGACCACCCAGATTAAGGGTATCAGCTCCACGGTGCGCGTGACCAAGGGAAGACTCGGTGACGGCGCGACGCTTATCGTTAAAGAGAAGATTATGACCCACGGTAAGCAGTATGCTGAGACGGATTTCACCGTCGATATGGACGGTGAGGATTGCAGCGCGAACGTGGTTTCCCGTTCGGTGGCAAAGGGTACCTCCAAGCAGGTGTTCCGTTCGCGCATCAACGGCAACAACCGCTGCTCGGGACATACCGAGTGCGATGCCATCATTATGGACGATGCGTGTGTCAGCGCGATTCCCGAGGTGACCGCCAACCACTTGGAGGCGGCGCTCATCCACGAGGCGGCGATCGGTAAGATTGCCGGCGAACAGCTCATTAAGCTGATGACCCTCGGTCTGACCGAGGAAGAGGCGGAAGAGCAGATCGTCAGCGGCTTCTTGAAATAAAAGGATAAAGCCTCCCTTGTGTAAAGGGAGGCTTTTGCTGTGTCTTTTGACGGGCGGCGGCTTCGTTGTAGGGGATGGCGCTTGCGACGTCCCGTGGAGACGTGCGGCTTTGGTGGGACGTCGTAAACGCCGTCCCCTACGTAAGGGTTTGTGGTCGTGTTGTAGGGGACGGGTTCCCCGTCCCGAATGGATCGGGACAAACCTCACGGGCAGGGAAACCCTGCCCCTACGATGGAATGGGTAGATTTGTGCGCAAAGAACTCCCCACCCGAGCGAGTGGGGAGTCATTTTGTTGCGTGTCAGACTACTTCGTAGTCAATGTCGTATTCATCCTCTTCGTAGT
>JAZOCH010000158.1:0-13226 GCA_045596425.1 Acutalibacteraceae bacterium
CATCGAACGCCGCATCATCACGACCGACAAAATCACCGCGCCGACCAACAATAACGTCGGCAGCCAGTTAACCAGCCAAGACGTATTCTTGACGGGATCCCACTCGAATTTGATATCATTATTGGGATTATCGTCGGCATAGGTTTCCATCACGATGGGATCCACTGTCTGAATAAAATACGCCACGTTCGGCACCTTATACGTAACGACATCTTTTTTGTCGATCTTGCCGTCTTTATTGAGATCGGTGCGGAACTCCTCGCGCAGGGTCAGCTCCACGCGTCCCGTGCCGAGATCCAGCGTATAGCTCTCGACCTGATCCTCTAAAAAGTAGGTCAGGTAATCGGAATATACCTTTTGCTCACCTTGCGGAACGATACCGCCAAGCGCCATCCACATACCGACAAACATCACGATCGGGATACCGATAACCAGTAGGATATTCCGCAACGTACGGCCGGTATTTCTCTTATTGGGTTCCAAATTGTTCACTCCTTAGACTCAATCGGTTCTGTTCCGTGTACAGCGCCATCCCACAACGCGTTCAACGTATAGGATGGCTCCCCATCGGTCAGCCATACGAGAAAATGTTTGGTACTGTCATTCGGACATACGCGGCTGTCGCACGACACGCCCGACATCAGCACGATACCATCCTCATCGCACAGCAATAAAACCTTGTCACGATAATATGTGGGTATCCGCAATTCCTGAAACAAGGATTTAAGCGACTTCCCCACGCGGCGTCCCACAGGATGGAATCGGTCGCCGTCCCGACGACACCGCACAGTCAAACCGCCTTGTATTCTATCACAGTCAATAGCATATTTGAAGAATTTTTTATGAACATTTTGCAAACTTGTCATTTCTTCATACGACATAAGCTGCAAACAATGCTCGTGACCGTCAAAAACGAACCGCATCGGCAGAGAATCCACGGGTATGCACAAATCCTCGTTCTCCTGCGGCTGTACAAACAGCTTGATTCTATCGACGGATACGCACACGTGGCAACCGCCCGTCAAATAGACCATGCCGCGTCCGACAGACAGCACCGTTTCCAGCGCATCGATATGGCGCTCGGTGTACGATTCGCACCCGTTTTTCAGCAAGAGTGCCTTCCATACGCGTACACGCACAGACTTTTCCTGCGCTAACAACCGCGCACGGTCAAGACTGCCGTCCGCAAGCTGTGCATCCGCCAACACCTGCTCGGCAAGCGCGGCAAAAAACCGCTCATCCTGTGCCGCCGACGCACACAAACGCGCCAGTGCCGTATCCACCGACGGGTTCATCTCGCGCAGCAACGGCAACAAGCGATGGCGCACACAGTTACGGGTGTACGCCGTGTCCGTATTAGTGCTGTCAAGCGCGTATGGAATAGCGTGCTGTTCGCAATAAGCCACAATTTCAGCACGAGTACACGAAAGTAATGGGCGCACCACGCATCCCCGTTTGGCAGGGATACCGCAAAGTCCGCCGATGCCACAGCCGCGCACAATATGCATCAGCATCGTTTCCGCGGCATCGTCCGCGTGATGCGCGGTGGCAATCACCTGCGCCGCACGCTCGTTGCGCACGCGGTCAAAAATCGCGTAACGCGCCTGCCGACCGGCTTCTTCTTCGCCAAGGCTCTGCTCGACGGCCAGCGCACGCACGTCCACGTGTTCACACACGTACTCAATGGCGTGTTCAGCACAATACGCGCGCACCAGCGCCTCATCGCGGTCTGCCTCTTCCCCACGCAAACCGTGGTGAATATGCACCGCCACCAATGTCAGCGCCCAATCCTCCCACGTGTGCAGGAGATGCAGCAGCGCCATCGAATCCGCCCCACCAGAAACGCCGACAATCACCGTCGAGCCTTTGGAAATCAAGGTGTTCTCTCGTGTAAAGGTGTATACCTTTTCACTAAACGAAGGTGCCGTCATACGCCCTCTCTCTGCGAGGACAACGCCGTAAACTGCGTAAACTCGCCACTCCACGCGAGCGGCACCGTACGCAGGTCGCCGTGTCGGTTCTTCGCCACAATGACCTCAGAGGTATCGGGTGCAGGCGCGGTGTTCGGGTCTTGATTTTCGTTTTTATAGTAATCGTTACGGTAGAGGAACAGCACCTGATCGGCATCCTGCTCGATCGAACCGGATTCACGCAAATCCGCCAATGCAGGGCGGTGGTTTTCGCCCTTTTTCTCAGTGCTACGAGAAAGCTGTGCGCACACCATAATCGGCACGTTGAGTTCCTTCGCCATAATTTTCAGGCTACGGGTGATCTCGCTGACTTCCTGCACGCGGTTGTCGATACGGCGTGCCGAATGCATCAGCTGTAAGTAGTCGATGACCACAAAGCCGAGATTTTTAATGCGGCGCAGACGCGCCTTCATCTCGGGAACGGTAATGCTCGCTGTGTCATCCAAATAAATCGGTGCCTGACACAGTGCGCTCGATGCCGTGGAAATACGGCCCCATTCATCCGCTGTCAGATTGCCGACGCGTAGCTTTTTGCTCGAAACACGCGCCTCGGACGACAGCAGACGATTGACCATCTGCTCACGGGACATTTCCAGATTAAAAAATGCCACCGTCTTATTCTGCAACATCGCCACGTTACGGGCGATATTCAGCGCAAACCTGGTCTTACCCATACCGGGACGCGCGCCGACGATAATTAGGTCAGAGCGGTTAAGGCCGCTGGTCACCTCGTCCAGCGTGGAAATGCCCGTCGGAATACCGACGTACTGGTCTTTTTCATCCGACGTCAGTTTACGGAAAATCTCATAGTTGCTCGCCAACACGTCTTTAATATGCATCAAGCCGCCCGTCTGGCGGTCTTGGCGAATGTTGTAGATGCGCTGTTCCGCGGAATCCAGCAGCATCTCCGTTTCCACCGACGGGTCCATCGCCTCTTCGGTAATCTCTCGTGCCGCTTTAATCAAGCACCGTGCTTCGTACTTATCGCGCACGATTTTGGCGTAGTTCTCCAAATTAGAAATAAACGGCACGGTATTGGCCAGTTTCAGTAAGTACGCCTTGCCGTCCTCGGTAGAAAAATATCGCTCCGCTTTGAGCGCCTCCAACACGGTGACAAAGTCGATTTTTTGGTTGATGAGCATCTTTTCCAGCATCACGCGGTAAATCGCCTGATGCTCGGGCAGATAAAAGAATTCCGTGCGCAGTTTATCCGCGATGCGGTTGATGCTGTCGGGTTCCACCAGCACCGCACCCAGCACCGACTGCTCTGCTTCCAGACTGTACGGCAATCCCAATCCGTCATTGATTTGTTCTGTCCGGTCTGCCATCTCGACACACCTTCCCTTCTCTTCTTACTTCCGTTTATTCGGTGACAACGACCTGCACCTCAACGCTCACGCCGGTATACAGCTTAACCTCCGCCGTATAGGTGCCGAACGCCTTAATGTCGTTCATGGTAATCTTGCGCTTGTCCACCTTCACGCCGATCTGCTTTTCCAGCGCGTCGGCAACCTCTTTGGTGGTAACCGAGCCGAACAGACGGCCACCACTGCCTGCCTTCGCGTGAACGGTGAGCGCCTTGTCTTTCAGCGTAGCCGCCGCTTCGAGCGCCGCATCCTTCTCCACCTTCTTGTGATATGCGGCAGATTCCTCACGGTTGCGCAACTCGTTCATTGCCTGCGAGTCCGCCTCCACCGCCAATCCGCGCGGAAACAGGAAATTGCGTGCATAGCCGTCCGAAACGGTGACCAGCTCGCCCTTTTTGCCTTGTCCTTTAACATCTTGTTTGAGAATAACTTTCATGGTATAGCCCTCCTGACACGCATCAGTCTGCGTGGTAATTTTTAAAATACTCGTCTATCGCGGCACACAGGCGCTCGCGCGCCTCGGCAACGGTGACGTTCTTCAACTGTGTACCGGCCATGGTCAAATGGCCGCCACCGCCAAGCGACTCCATAATGAGCTGGACGTTACATTCGCCGTAGGAACGGGCGGAAATGATGACCTCGTCCCCTGCCACGCACAACACGAAGGATGCCTTGATACCCTGTATTGACAGCATCTCATCTGCCGCCTGTGCCGGTACGGCACGGCAAGCGGAGTAGTCCGCATCGGTGGTCACGATAGCGGTATGGCGATATTGCTCCGCCTTGGAAACCAGATCGCTCTTTTTCTGATACATTTCCAGACCGCCCGAGAACATCTTCTTGACCGCTACGGTATCGGCCCCGAGGCGGCGCAAATGTGCCGCCGCCTCAAAGGTGCGCACACCCGTATGCAACACAAAATTGCGTGTGTCCAGCATAATGCCTGCGAGCAGTGCATCCGCCTCGGTACGCCCGATCAGCCCCTCGCCCATATACTGCAACAGTTCCGTCACCAGCTCACACGCCGAGGACGAAGAAGATTCGAGATAGCTCAGCGAGGTATCCTGAATATGATTGACCAGCTTACGGTGATGGTCGATAATCGCCACACGCGATGCCGCCTCATACACATCGGGACAATCCAGCATCGTTGCCGCGTGTGTATCAGTAATAATCAGCAACGTACGGGGGGTGATGCTCTCGATAATATCATCAGGTTCGGCAAACAGATCTGCGTGACCCGATTCAATGTAGCGTTCAATGAGGTCTGCCGCCATCGTGGAACGGCGGCGCACTACGGTGACCGCCTCTTTTCCCATACGGCGAGCAGCCACCGTCAACGCAATCGCACTGCCCAAGCAATCGAGGTCCGATTGACGGTGTCCCATCACCAGCACACGGTCGCTTGAACGGACAAGGTCACCGAGGGCGTTCGCAATCACGCGCGTACGCACCTTTGTGCGACGCTCAACGCCCTTCGAACGGCCACCGTAAAAATCAAAGCCGTTGACCGTCTTGATAGCGGTCTGATCGCCGCCGCGGGCAAGCGCCATCTCCAACGCTTGCCGTGCCATACTCTCACATTCCTGCATCGTCTTGCCTTGACCGACACCGATGGATATCGTAATCGTCAAATTATCCGCGGCAAACGCTGAGCGCACACGGTCAAGGATGGAAAAGCGGTCTTTGGTCATCTCGTTGAGATGGCGATTTTCAACCACCGCCATAAAGCGGTCTGCGGTAAATTTGCGCAAAATACCGCCCGTCTGCACGATCCATTCATCCAGCATCGTTTCAATCTGTCCCGCGATGCGAGCGCGCGCGCTCTCACGCATATCGGCGGTGGCTTCTTCGAGATTGTCGATACACAGCATCAGCACAACGGGACGGCTGGCAGTATATTCCGCCGCCGTTTCTTTCAGTGCGGTGTTATCCGAGAAATACAGCACAAACACCGTATCATCCTCGGGGAAACGGTTGATATAGGCGGTCAGCTTATGCGCACCGCACACAACCTCCGCCGTCGTTTTCTTTGCCAAATCGCCAAGCGTAATGCCGCCAAATTCCTCCGTCAGCATCAGCCCCATTGCATCTCTGCCGCCGAAAACCTCTTTGCGAAAGCGCGTGTTGGCAAACAGTATCTCCCCTTGTGCTGACACCGCTATCGCCGCCATCGGGAACGCGGCAAGCTTCTCCTGCCGCTCGGCATCCAGTGACGATTCCCATATAGCGTGAAGCCCTTGGAATACCCGTCGATACCGCCACGCAATTATCACCACGGCTATCAACAAAACTGCACTTATCGTGGCGGCACCGATACCCAGCGGCGGTGCGTAGTAAAAGAGCGCACCCGACGAAGCCCCCAGCACAATAAACAGTACGGCGGCAACGATGCACAGATTTCGAACACTCTTTTTCACACGCGTTCACCTCATTTTCGGTCGTTTATACATCCATAATGATGGGCAAAATCATCGGACTACGCTTCGTCTTTTGGAACAGCATACGGGACAGGTCATCTCGCACACGAGTCTTCATCGTTGCCCAGTCACAGCGCGGATTGCGGCAGCAATCCTCCAACGCGCGATAAGCAACCGTCTTAATTTCGTCAATCAGACTCTCCGCCTCGCGCACGTACACAAAGCCACGGGATACCACGTCGGGACCCGACACCAAATCGCCCGTCACGCCGTCAACCGAGGCAACGACCACAATGATGCCGTCCTCGGCGAGATGCTTGCGGTCACGCAACACGATACTGCCGACGTCGCCGACGCCGAGACCGTCAACCAGCACGCGACCTGCCTGCACCGTGCCGACCACCGCCATCTTATCGGCGGTCAATTCAATGGTGTGACCGATGCTTGTAATCAGCACGTTCTGACTCGGCATTCCCATCATCTTCGCCAATCCAGCGTGCTTATACAGATGCTTTTGCTCGCCGTGGACGGGGATGAAGAATTTCGGCTTGGTCAAACCGTGGATGATTTTCAGTTCTTCCTGACACGCGTGCCCCGATACGTGCACGTCGTACATCTTCTCATACACGACCTCACAGCCGCGCTTCATCAGCTCGTTGATGACCTTACCGACGGTCTTTTCGTTACCCGGAATAGGCGTTGCGGAGATGATGATGTAATCATCGTGACCGACCTCCACCTTGCGATGGTCGGAAAACGCCATACGGCTGAGCGCCGACATCGGCTCTCCCTGACTGCCTGTGGTAATCAGCGTCACACGGTCCTTGGGGTAGTGATTGATCTCGTCAATGTCAATCAGCAAGCCCTCGGGGATGTGCAGATAGCCAAGCTCCTGCGCAATGGACACGAAATTGATCATACTGCGTCCCGAGACGGCAACCTTGCGTCCATCCTGTGCGGAAGCGCTCATAATCTGCTGGATACGCGGAAGATTGGACGAGAAGGTAGCCACGATAATGCGCTTGTTTTGCGCTTTGCGGAACAGATTGGCAAAGCTCTCGCCCACCACACGCTCGCTGGGCGTATAGCCCGAACGCTCCGCGTTGGTGGAATCCGCCAACAGTGCGAGAACGCCCTCGTTGCCGAGCTGTCCGAAACGTGCCAAATCGATCATCGGCCCCATTACGGGGGTGGTATCAATTTTGAAGTCGCCCGTATGCACCACGTAACCGAGCGGCGTCTTGATGGCGAGCGCCATCGCATCGGGGATGGAATGATTGACCGCCACAAACTCCACCGAAATATCCTTGCTGACAGTGACAACACCGCCTGCCTTGACCACGTGGAGATTCACCTTGCCCGACAGACCGTGCTCTTTGAGCTTGGAGTCAATGAGCGCCACCGTCAGTTCGCCTGCGAAAACGGGAATGTTCATCTCTTTGAGCAGGTACGGCAAGGCGCCGATATGGTCCTCGTGACCGTGGGTGATGAAAATGCCGCGAATTTTATCCTTAATCTTCACCGCATAAGAGAAGTCGGGCAACACCACGTCAACGCCCAACAAATCCTCATCGGGAAAAGACATACCGCAGTCAATAATAAAGGCGTCGTCGCCGTACTCAAACACTGCCATATTCTTGCCGATCTCGTCCAGACCGCCGAGCACGGTATAGTGAATCGGCAACGCCGGCTTTGGCGAACGGGGCACGCGCGAATAACCGCCGCGCGGCTTTTTATCGTAGGTTTTTCCGTTAGATGCCGATTTCTGCATCGGTCGGTCATTCGTTTTCCCTTTTTGCTGGTTTGTACGCTGTTTCGGCTGACCGTTGGCCGCATTTTTGTTTTGGTTTTTTGTGTAATTATTTTTCTGCGTATTTCGCGCAGGGGATTGTTTCTTTTTGTTCTGTTCAGACATAGTTTTCCTCCGTTTCTGACAGGTTGTTCACATCGAAATCAGCCCCACGGTCGGTGAGGCTGGCATAGAATACATCTTGGCAAACCGTTAATCGTTTGCCGTAGCAGGCTCCGCACCTGCCGTTTTTCCGCAGCATAAAAAGGTACATACTTCCGTTCCGATACATCTTATATATATTACTCTATTATTCTTCTATTGTCAAGTCAGTTCCCCTCCTTAAAAGTTTCTGCTATACTGAGTATTGGCAGTTTTTCGCGGTTTACCTATTGCAGAGCGAGGATTTTCGTGTTAAAATGAAGAAAACGTTTGGGAGGTGCGGTATGAAGCAGGTGGCGATATTCACTGACGGCGCTTGCTCGGGTAATCCGGGTAAGGGCGGCTGGGGTGCCGTGTTGCGCTATCACGGCACAGAAAAAGAGCTCTGCGGTGGTGCCGCCCAAACCACCAACAACCGTATGGAGCTTACCGCCGTCATCGAGGCGCTGGGCGCGCTCAAAGAACCCTGCGAGGTCACCTTGACCACGGACTCAAAGTATGTGGTGGATGCCGTCGAAAAAGGCTGGGTATACGGATGGCAACGCAACGGCTGGCGCAAGGCGGATAAAAAGCCTGCTCTTAACGTCGATTTATGGGAACAGCTTCTCCCCTTGCTCGAAAAGCACCGGGTCACCTTCGTTTGGGTAAAAGGACACGCCGGACACCCCGAAAACGAACGGTGCGATAAGCTCGCCGTCAACTACTACACCAACTTGTAAACACCCATTGACAATCCGTCGGTTACGAGTATAATAAAACTATCTTCAAGGCGGGGTGAAAGTCCCCACCGGCGGTAATGCTGACCAAATCAGTTAGCCCGCAAGCCGTTAGGGTGACACGCGTAATCCTACGGCAGGATTTCGGTGCGATTCCGAAGCCGACGGTACAGTCCGGATGAAAGAAGACAGAACACACGCTTTCTGTGCGCCTTGTGAGCCGTTTTGCGGCACGCAGGGCGTTTTTTATTTGCGAAAGGACGGTTTTACCATGCAAGAATCCACTCAGCGGCTTCGCCGCCTGTGCGTGATGGCACTGCTGTGTGCTATGGCGTACGCGGCGGTGGCGCTTATCCGTATTCCCGTTGTGGCTTTTCTCAAATATGAGCCCAAAGACGTCCTGCTGGTTATCGGCGGATTTCTGTTCGGACCGCTTGCCGGCGGTTTGATGGCGACCGTCGTCGCCTTGGTGGAATTGGTCACCGTCAGCGACACGGGGATTATCGGCTGTGGAATGAACATCCTCTCCTCCTGCCTGTTCGTATGTATCGCGGCGGCCATCTATCGCCGCCATCGCACTCTATCCGCCGCGGTGGTCGGACTGGTTTGCGGCGCACTGGCGACAACCGCCGCCATGCTTCTTTGGAACTACCTCATCACTCCCTTGTATATGGGACTGCCGCGGCAAGCGGTGACGGAAATGCTGTTGCCCGTGTTCCTTCCCTTTAACCTCTTCAAAACCGCACTCAACAGCACGCTGGCACTGTTGCTCTACAAATCCGTTGTCAAGGCGTTGCGCGCATCCCGTCTTCTTCCGTCCACCGAGGTGTCCGCCGCAAAACCGCGCCGCACCGTGGCGGTGGTATCGCTGTTTATCCTGCTGACATTGGTGGTCGTATTACTTGTCTGGCGCGACATAATTTAACAGTTGACAAAAATCGACGGCTGTGGTATAGTATCACTCGACAATTTCATACCCTTATCAAGAGTGACGGAGGGATCAGGCCCGACGATGTCCGACAACCTGTGGCAATGCCATAAGGTGTTAAATCCTGCGGTAGCAACCGAAAGATGAGGAATGTTCTCGACGCTCGGCTGTTTGCCGAGCGTTTTTTGTGTATTTTCAAGGAGGTTTATGGATATGAACAAGCATTTATTTACATCCGAATCCGTTACCGAGGGGCATCCCGACAAGGTATGCGACCAAATTTCCGACGCGGTGCTTGACGCCATCATCGCGCAGGATCCGCAGGCACACGTGGCGTGCGAGACCTTCTGCACCACAGGGGTAGTTACGGTAATGGGTGAGATCACCACCACTGCCAAGGTGGATATTCCGGCAATCGCGCGGCAGGTCGTGCTGGATATCGGCTACAACGGCCGCGACGGAAACTTTGACGGCGCTACCTGCGCGGTAATGACCGCCATTGACGAGCAGTCCCCCGATATCGCCATGGGCGTTAACGACGCCGTGGAGAGCCGCGCGGACAGCACCGATGCGTATGACCGCATTGGTGCCGGTGACCAAGGACTGATGTTCGGCTATGCCTGTGACGAAACGCCCGAACGGATGCCTCTCGCCATCTCCCTCTCTCACGCACTGTGTAAACAGCTCACCAAAGTTCGTAAGGATGGCACACTCGCGTATCTCCAACCCGACGGTAAGGCGCAGGTCACCGTTGAATATGAAAATGACAAACCCAGCCGCATCGAAACGGTGGTCGTGTCGACCCAGCATACGTCGGATGTGTCCCTCGACACCATCCGTGCCGATATTGTCCGCTATGTCATTACCCCCGTTATTCCTGCTAATCTGTTGGATGAGCAGACCAACGTGTACATCAACCCCACCGGCCGCTTTGTGGTCGGCGGACCGCAGGGTGACACGGGCTTGACGGGCCGCAAAATCATCGTGGATACCTACGGTGGCTATGCCCGTCACGGCGGCGGTGCCTTCTCAGGCAAGGACCCGACCAAGGTTGACCGTTCCGCCTGCTATATGGCGCGCTACGCGGCGAAAAACGTGGTCGCCGCCGGTCTTGCCAAGCGGTGTGAAATTCAGCTTGCCTATGCCATCGGTGTAGCGACGCCCGTGTCTATTTTCGTGGACACCTTCGGCACCGGTACGATGTCGGATGATAAAATCGCCCAAGCGGTGCGCAACGTGTTCGATTTCCGCCCTGCGGCCATCATCGACACGCTGCAACTCCGTCAACCCATCTACCGTCCCCTCGCTGCGTACGGACACATCGGCCGCGAGGAACTTGACGTAGTATGGGAGCGTACCGACAAGGTAGACGCCCTGCGCGAAGCACTCGCCTGAAAAAGATAAAAAGTAAGCCCTTGCCGATTGGCAAGGGCTTACTTTTTTATTCGCTTAAAACGGCGTTGAGCGTCCGCATCGTTTTCTGTGTCGGTTCGGAATATTCCGCAAACCGAAACGGCAATCCCATATCGTCGTACTTGACTTGACAGATTTTCTTGAACGGTAACAGCTCAATCTTGTCCACACAAGGGTGTTTTTCCGCAATTTCTTTGAGCTTTCGTATATTATCCACACGATCGTTAAGTGACGGGATAATCACCTGCCGCAAGGTGGTCGGGATGTGCTGTTCATTGAGAAAATCCAGAAATTCCAAGGGTTTATCGAGTGTACAGCCAACATACTTTACATACGATTCTTCGTCAGTGTACTTGATATCCAGCAGTACGCGATCGGTCAGCGCGAGTGCCTGCTTTACTTCCTCAGTCAAGATACTGCCCGAGGTGTCTAGGCAGGTGTGTATCCCCCGTTCGCGGCAAAGCGCAAACATCTCACGCACGAAATCCGCCTGTAACAGCGGCTCACCGCCCGACAGCGTAACACCGCCCTCGTCACCGAAATACTCTATAAAGTGTGAAGCCTTGTCAACCAATTCCTCGGCGGTATATGCGATGCCGCCCGTCATATCCCACGTATCGGGATTATGACAGCAACCGCACCGCAAATGACATCCCTGCATAAACACCACGTAGCGCACACCGGGACCGTCCACCGTGCCGAGGCTCTGGATAGAATGAATCCGTCCGATGACCGACTTTCCCATCACATTGCCTCGTGGAAGGTGCGGCTGATGACCTCACGCTGTTGCTCACGGGAGAGCTTGTTGAAGTGCACCGCATAGCCGGACACGCGAATGGTCAAGTTGGGATAGTCCTCAGGGTTTTCGTATGCCTTCATCAGCGTTTCACGGTTCATCACGTTGACGTTGATGTGGTGCGCGCCCTTGGCAAAGTAGCCGTCCAGAATGGATACCAAATTGCCCACCTGCTCATCCGCCGTTCTGCCAAGCGCCTCGGGCGTGATGGAGAAGGTGTTGGAAACGCCGTCGCGGCAATCGTCGTAGCTGATTTTCGCCACCGAGTTGAGGGATGCCAGCGCACCGTTCTCCTCACGGTTGTGCATCGGGTTAGCACCAGGAGCAAACGGAGCGCCTGCCTCGCGGCCGTCGGGGGTAGCACCCGTGTGCTTGCCGTACATCACATTCGAGGTGATGGTCAGCACCGACAGCGTATGAATGGCGTTACGATAGGTCGGCGTCTTACGCAGCTCGGTAATAACCTTGTGCGTCATATCCTTAGCGATCAGATCCACACGGTCATCGTCGTTACCGTATTTGGGGAACTCACCGACCGTGTCGAAGTCTACGATGAACCCGTTCTCGTCGCGCACGGGATGCACGGCGGCAAACTTAACGGCACTCAGCGAGTCCGCCACCACCGACAAGCCGGCAATACCAAACGCCATCAAGCGCTCTACCTCGGTATTGTGCAACGCCATCTGCGTTTTCTCGTATGCGTACTTATCGTGCATATAGTGAATGACGTTCATCGTGTTGACGTACAGACGGCTGAGCCATTCGATATAAACGTCGTACCGCTGCATCACGGTATCGAAATCCAGCGTATCCCCTTCCAGTACCGGCATCTGCGGACCGATGTGCATACCACTGGTGGTGTCGTAGCCGCCGTTGATAGCGATAAGCAACAGCTTCGCCAGATTGCACCGTGCGCCGAAGAACTGCATCTGATGTCCAATGCGCATCGCCGATACACAGCAGGCAATGGCATAATCGTCGCCGTACAGCGGACGCATAATATCGTCATTCTCGTACTGAATGGAGTCGGTGTCCTTGGATACCTTTGCGCAGAATTTTTTGAAATTCTCCGGCAGAGAGGTGGACCACAGAACGGTCAGGTTGGGTTCGGGCGCGGAGCCGAGCGTGTACAGCGTATTAAGCACACGGAAGCAGTTCTTGGTCACCAGCGTGCGGCCGTCCTCACCCATACCGCCGACTGCCTCGGTAATCCACATCGGGTCACCGCCGAACAGCTCGTTGTATTCGGGCGTGCGCAAATGACGCGCAACACGCAGTTTGATAACGAAATCGTCCATCAGCACCTGTGCATCCTGCTCAGTGAGTATACCTGCCGCTAAATCGCGCTCGATATAAATATCGATAAAGGTGCTGACGCGGCCAAGCGACATTGCCGCACCGTTTTGCTCTTTAATAGCACCGAGATAGGCAAAATACGTCCACTGAATCGCCTCGCGCGCATTCTTGGCAGGCTCACTAATGTCATAGCCGTACATCAGCGCCATTTCTTTGAGGTAGCCGAGGAAGGTAATCTGCTGGAACAGTTCCTCGCTCAAACGTGTAGTGTCGGCGTTAAACACACCGTTAGCCAGTGCGGCTTTATCCTTCTTTTTCTCCTCGATGAGGCGGTCAACACCGTACAATGCCACGCGGCGGTAATCGCCG
>JAZOCH010000159.1:0-10426 GCA_045596425.1 Acutalibacteraceae bacterium
TCACGGATATCGAGCGTGTCCAACCCCTCATAAATGGCATCCAACGAGCCGAAGCGGTGCATCAAATCCAGTGCGGTCTTCTCGCCCACGCCGGGAACACCGGGAATGTTATCGCTGGTATCCCCCTGCAACGCTTTCAAGTCAATGAGCTGTTCGGGGGTGAGTCCGTATTTCTCCTGAATAGCGGCGGTATTGTATACCACCGTTTCGGGATGCCCCATTTTGGTGGTCGCCAGCAGCACCGTCACCCGTTCCCCCACCAGCTGTAAGGAATCGCGGTCACCCGTTGCCACAAAGCACTCGTCCCCGACATTCGCCGCCGCCAACGACAGCGTGCCGAGAATGTCGTCCGCCTCGAAGCCGGCCTGTTCGACCAGCGTCAATCCCATCGCGCGCAAAATCGCTTTGAGCGGCTCCATCTGCTCGCGCAGCTCGTCGGGCATTCCTTTGCGCCCTGCCTTGTACGCATCGTACATCGCGTGACGGAAGGTCGGTGCGTGTACGTCAAACGCCACCGCGATATGGTCCGCCTGCGTTTGCTCACGCAAACGCGCCAAAATATTGAGAAAACCCACGATGGCGTTGGTGTACCGACCATCCTTGGTGGTCAGCGCTTTCACGCCGTAAAAGGCTCGATTAACAATACTGTTGCCGTCGATTGCCAGCAGTCGTGCCATACGATGCACCGTCCCTTATGTTTACTACCCTACTATTTTACTGTATCCGCGCAAAAAAATCCAGTCTTTTTTCCAAAAACAGCAAAACGCTGTCGGCACACCGACAGCGTTTTTGCGTTTTCTTATTTGAGCAACGCTTCCACGGCATCCACCGCGCCCGAAAGCTCATCGCACACGACGCGCTCGATTTCTCCTGCATCGCACAAGGCGGCAATCTGCGCATCCATCGGCAGACGGGCAAGCACGGGCACGCCCAGCTCCTCGGCCGCCTGTTCCAGTGCCTTGCCGTCACCAAACAGCGGAATTTGCTTGCCGCAATCGGGGCATTTAACACTGCTCATATTCTCCACAAAGCCGAGAATCGGCACATTCAGCATACCGGCCATCTTTTGCGCCTTGCCTACCACCATCTGCACCAGCGATTGCGGCGTGGTGACGATGACGTTGCCGTCCAGCGCGATGCTCTGATACACCGTCAGCGGAATGTCCCCCGTTCCGGGAGGCATATCGATGAACAGCACGTCCAACTCGCCCCACACGACATCCGTCCAGAACTGCTTGACTGCACCGGCGACCACGGGGCCGCGCCATACGACGGGCTGAGTATCGTCTTCGAGCAACAGATTGATGGACATAATCTTAATATTCATATGTCCTTCCTCGGGCAGGATGCCCAGCTCGTTGCCGCGCGCCTTACGGGTGATACCGAACGCTTTGGGGATAGAAGGGCCTGTAATATCGGCATCCAAGATGCCCACCTTGTAACCGCGTCGTGCCATCATCACCGCGAGCATCGCGGTAACGGAGGATTTGCCCACACCGCCCTTACCGCTGCTGACCGCGACCACTTTTTTAATCTGGCTGTACTGGTTAAGCTGTTCACGCAAGTCCTGCTCCGCGCATTTCGAAGAACAGGTGCTGCAATTATGCGTACATTCGCTCATGGTTATTCTCTCCTTTATAATTGATCCTCATCGTAGTGTGCCCGACAACCGCCGATAAATTTCGGTCGGGTGCGCGCGCTCAGCAGACGTGCCTCTCCGATGGTATCCACCGACAACCGCACGGGTACTGCCACGCGTTTGAGGTGCATACCAATGAGCGTGCCGCCGATATCCAATCCGGCATCCGCGCGGATTTCCTCCACGGCGACGGGGTGCTGCATCCGTTGCCAAGCGGTCGTGGCGAAGGAGCCGCCTGCCTTAGGCTGAGGCAGCACGTTTACCGCCTCATATCCACGCGCCTTTGCGGCGTCTGCCTCGATAATAATGGCACGGTTAAGGTGTTCACAGCACTGTGCCGCCAAGAAAACACCCTTCTCCTGCAACAACGGCAAAACGCCGTCCAGTATCGCGCCTGCCGCATCCATACTCGATGCCGTGCCGATGCGCTCTCCCAACACCTCGCTGGACGAGCAACCGATGACCAGCACGTCACCTGCCTGCAAGCCGGCAACTTCGATAAGCTCGCGCACCGCTGCGGCGGCTTGCTCTTGTATTTTATTCAGCATCCAGATCACTCCTTAGTCCCATAATCTCCTCGACGGCTTCCATCAATATCGCATACAGCGGCGCGCACGCCAAAAAGCCGCGGCGCAGGTCATCGACCAGCTTGCCGTCCGCCACAAACTCAGCTGACTCCGAACGGCTTAGTTGCAGATTGCGGCAATCGTACAGAGGGCGAAGCTCCTTGGGGGTATCCTCCGTGCTGCGTGGGCGAGCATACGGCTCGCCACCCAACACGAACCCTGCCCGTTTCGCCTTGCGTATCGCCTTGCTGACGCGCTCGGGGTCTGCCCCGGCGCGACGGCGTAAGGTTTTCATTATCGTAGGGGTGGCGCCGTAAAAGCCCATTCCCCATTCCGCGCCACCCAGCGAAAAATCCAGATAAAACGCCGGAACGCACCAGTTCCACGTGCGTTTATCGCGCATAAACACAATCCACATATTCTCACGGTACATCGACTTATCCTTGGTATAGCGGTTGTCCCGTCGCACACGGCTGACACTGCCGCCGATCAGCGAATCCACCGCCTGCATCGTCGGCATCAGCTCCGCCACCAAATCACGCAACGGCTGGATAACCTCACGCTTAATCGTGGGCTTATGCTCTTCATAAAACGCCTTGCTGTCGTGAAAACGATTTTCCGCAAGCAGGTATAAGCTATCCGTCTGTATACCATTAAACGACATTTTTCTCTCTCCTCTTAGGCGCAGGTAACTGAGCTAAAACAATCGCGCCAAACATCAGCACGCACCCGAGAATCTCATAACCGCCGAGCGCGTGTCCGGCAATTAACCACCCTGCCAACGCGCCGAACACCGATTCCAAACTCATCAGCAAGGAAGCGGTCGTCGGCTCGGTATCCTTTTGCGCGACGATCTGCAAGGTATACGCCACGCCGCTGGACAGCAGACCGAGATACAACAGTTCGCCCAGATGATTGCTAACGCCGGCTAAGCTCGGTGTTTCAAATGTAAACATCAGCGGTATATTCAGTATACCCACAACCAGAAACTGAATGCAGGACAGCCGCACGCAATCCACATGGGGAGAAAAGCGGTCAACCAGCATAATTTGCACCGAGAACATCAGTGCGCACAGCAATAACAGAATATCACTCACACCGAAGCCCGTTTCCCCCATCGCGCACAGCAGGTACAGTCCTGCCGCGGCAAGCGCCACGCCCAACCAGTTGAGCAGGGTTGCACGCCGCTGAAACAGCAGGCCGAGAATCGGCACCAACACAATATATAACGCGGTGATAAACGCCGCCTTGCCCTCAGAAGCGTCACGCAAACCGAACTGTTGCAGGTTGGTCGCGGCAAACATCGCCAGACCGCACAAAACACCGCCGAGCCACAACGCCTTACGCTGGGCAGGGCTGTCCGACTTGCGGCTGAGTCCCAGCTTGTCCAACAACGGGATGACCAGCATCAGCCCTACGGCACCGATGAGCGAGCGCAACCCTATAATGGTGAATGCACCGAGTCCTTCGCCGCCGCTTTTTTGCGCGACGAATGCCACACCCCATATAAGCGCTGTCAGCAACAGCAATAAATTTCCTCGCAACGCGCGAGCAGACATCCGTTTCATAAAAAACATCCTACTCTATAAACTAACAGACCTATTATAGACCGCTGTGCCGAAAAATGCAAGTAGGCACCGCGGAATATTGTGCAAAAAAACGCGCCTCGCACAGAAAATGCGAGGCGCGTAACTTTACTTATTCCTTTACGAACGTGGTACCGTCAATGATGATGGTGTCACCCTTCTTTTCAAAGCTCTTTTCCCAGTCGTAGCTGAAATTGAGCAGATTATAGGTGATGGTAATCTTCCCGT
This sequence comes from Acutalibacteraceae bacterium, assembly GCA_045596425.1. Classification (GTDB taxonomy): domain Bacteria; phylum Bacillota; class Clostridia; order Oscillospirales; family Acutalibacteraceae; genus UBA5905. The sequence continues at coordinate 4,020 of JAZOCH010000159.1, forward strand.
CCTCAATGACGTACGTGCCCTCGGCTTCGATACCGAAGGCGGAAATGACCACCACGTCATCCTCCTTGAAGGTGAAGCTCTGCTTCACCAAGCCATCGGTGGTATAGGTGCCGTTGAGCTTGGTTTTGCAAGCTGCCAAGCAGCTCATCAGCAATACCGCGACCACCAGTAAAATGCCGCATCTGACCAGTCCGTTCTTTTTCATAACCGTTTTCTCCTTTTCTTTGCGTTTACAAGCATTTGTCATTGCTCCCTGTTGCTATTTTACTACAAATGCTCCCGTTTTTCAATAACCAAAACCGCGCCTGTATATTGATATGATACATCGTTTACGCAATAAACAAATGTCCTTTATTTTTTCGTCAATGACTATTGTTCGTATTCCTCGATGGTCCTTACGTACCGCATCATACCACTCCAAAAATAATCGGTAGCAAATTCGCTGTACTTGACCTCAGGTATATAAACAAAGCACTCTTCCGGCATTTTCTGGGCGGCTTCCGGATGAATGGGTAATGCCGATGGAGCAAGATGTATTTCAATAGCACGCAGGGAAGGACAGCCACTCAACGCCTCCGAAGCAAAGCTCTTGACCGCCGCATTTTCTCCGATAACAATCCTCTCCAAAGTATGGGAACCTGCAAACGCATTATCCCCGATGAGTACAATCACTTTCCCGTCAGACTCCCCGGGAATAATCAGCGTTTTTTCTGCCTTTCCGCTTTCCGTAAGACCGACAATCGCTAAGCCGTCCCCAACCTCTTCGAAAATATAGTGCTTCGCGTTTTCTTCCTCATCGGATTTCGGAGAAAAATAATCCTCGGGACGCTTCGGCGGTGTATACTTTACGGTTTCGACCTGCTCAGCCATTCCTAATATCCGCAACAAATCGTCTGCCAACAACGACGTGCGCTGTAAGGCGCCGCACGAATTCAAATGAAAGTTGGTATCGTAGAAATAGGCAGAATCCAAGATGTAGTCGTCAATATCGCTGAGCATAGGGAAATGCAGTTCCTTGCCGAGCGCCTGACAGAACGCCTCTTTTTCTTTATCAGTGGATACAACGGCATCTGCATTAATGGGTGAAAAGCCAAAATATACTTGCGCCCCACGCCGTTTGCATTCCGCCGCATACGTGTTCAAATAGTCGACAAAATCTTTATCCAACAAATCGACCGTCAGCGAAACCGGCATAGAAACGTCGTAATTGGTCGGCATCTCATTGTAGGGACGCTCTACCACAACGTCGCCGTATTCATTGAAGGATTTCTTTGCATAAATGCCGGACGGGGAAGGCTTGGCATCCTTACGAATAAAGTCTCGTTTCTCTGCGGCAAATTCAGGCAGCGACGCTACCAGCTTGCCGAGATTAGAGAATCCCACGTCTTTAAACATAGATAAATCGCAATCCAATGCTTGCCACATACTATGGGCATTGTAATACAGCGAATATGTCTGCTTGTCCGTTTCCGGACAGATAACCACAATGTCGCCTTCCTTAATATACGAACGAGACATATCGAGCATCGCCTTGGTCCCGATCGTAGCATACAAGCCGTAATTCACGACCGGCATTCCAACGTATTCTTCCAGTTGCGCGGAATCCACGCCAAACGCAAGATTGGAGCCCCCGATCAAAACGATTTTTTCCTCTTTGATCGAAGCAAGTCTCGCGTGTTTATCCTTCAATTCACCGAGGAATGTTTCGTCGTACTGACAGGGAGCAGTCAACGCCGCAGCGGCTACCACGGCAAGAGGAGCAACCAACAGTATAACGGCGAGAATAAATAATATGATCGTTTTTTTCATATACTTCCTCGCTTTCTCAGAATTGGAAATAGATAAACGCACTGGATCCGTTGCTTGCCAGAAGAATCAGCCAGGCAAACACGATTGCCCATACCAGATAGAGCGATGTGCCGCCACACAGCTTAATACCACCAGGAGAAGCATATTCGGCGAGCGTCAACCTGCGGTCTAAAAGAACCATTATGACAATGGAAAGGATCACAGTAAGTGCTCCGCTCAACGTCATGCCAAGCTCCTCGGCAAAACCGGAAGCATTGAATGTGGTAAACAAGTTTTCGAGTATTCGAAGAAGCTCCGTCGTATTGTTGGCGCGAAAAAAAATCCACGCAAAACATACCAAAATAAAGGTTATTGTCGTGCGGAACATCCGAACAGGACGGCCGGCAGTATCAATCCCCAAGGATGCATACAGCTTCTCACGCTTTTTGTAGGTCAGATCTCCAATAACACGATAAATGCCGTGGAGTAATCCCCAAAGAATGAACGTCCATTCCGCTCCGTGCCACAAACCGCTAAGCAAAAACACAATGAACAGATTCACCAGCTGACGGGCATATCCTTTGCGGTTTCCTCCGAGAGGAATATACAGATAATCCTTAAACCAACTGGACAGACTGATATGCCAACGCGACCAGAAATCACGAATGTTTTCAGCGGAGTACGGACGGCCAAAATTCTGCATCAAGCGATAACCCATAATACGGGCACAACCGATGGCGATATCCGTATAGCCGGAAAAGTCACAATAGATTTGCACCGCGAAGAGTACGGTGGCAACGATAATCGCCAATCCACCCGTCTCGCCGGCATGATTGTACACTGCATTTACGTATACCGCCACGGTATCTGCAACCACAATCTTCTTAAAGAAACCGGCAAGCATACGCTTGGCACCGATGGATAAATCGTCTGCGTTAAATGTATGTTCCGCATGAAGCTGGGGCAAGAGGTTGTCCGGCCGTTCAATCGGACCGGCTACCAACTGAGGGAAGAAGGAAACGAACAACGCATAATAGAAGAAATTGTGCTCTGCCTTGATACGTCCGCGATACACGTCAATGCTGTAAGACAGGGTTTGGAAGGTGTAGAATGAAATACCCACGGGCAGAATCAATTGCAACGTTAAATCCGCTCCAAAGAATCCCCCGATAGTCCCCGCCACAAAATTGTAATACTTGAAGAAAAACAATACTGACAGGGAGGCCACTACGGAAATAACCATCCATATCGTCTTTTGCTTCGGTTTCTTTTCAATCAAAAGTCCACTGGCATAGGAAACCGCCGTGGTAAATAGGATAAGGAAAATGAGCTTGGCGCTCCACGTCATGTAAAAATAATAACTGGCAATCAGCAGAGGAATCCACCGATATTTACGAGGAATGACAAAATTCAGAACGGCAACGATCGGATAAAAGAGTAAAAACTGAATAGAATTAAAGTTCAACGGTTACTCCTCCTCCGTCATATTGTCCGTTTGATTTGGCTTGGGCGATAGAAACAAGGAAAGCGCTCCGCTCAGTAAAGCGAGCAGCAGAACGTCGGACAATGTACCGTCATTCAGCAGAATTACAGAAATGGCCACCGCGTGTCCCACGACACCGATTCCTGTCAGTGCAACGTCAACAAGGGCGGAAAGCGGCAGTTCCTTCCTCAACCAGTAACAAAAGACCTGCCAAGACAGCAACAGGATCGGGAACAACACGAAGGCAGGCTGTTCGTAATAGACCATATCCACCGTGAGCCCTCCTTATTTAACGCCGATATTGGCGGCAACGATATCCTTTGCCAGTTGTTTGGTATGTAATTCTCTACCTACAGCATTAAGATGATAATCAGTATTCGCAAAATACTCGCCGGAATAAATATAATTACGCACGTCGGAAATCAGCGGACAATGGACGGTTTTGGCTATCCACTTATTGTAGAAATCGTAGGATTCTTCATCCAAACTGCTCTTTTCTACGTTATTTTTATTGTGGGGAGGGTAACTGAACAGAATCTTTGCACCCGTTTTGCTGGCTTTGTCGATCACGCGATTCAGGTTGGGGATAAACTCGGCAGGAATAACCGTTTCATTAAACCGGAAAGGCCCGTTGGCGCCAAAGCAGAAATACGGAGAATTCATACCGTCGCTCAGGTACGCGAGGTCACCGTATTGATCGATACTTATGCTGTAATCCTGCCAAGACAATTCCGGCATTTTGGCGGATTCGGAGCAATACTGTCCAATGCCGTCAAACACGTTGGTGTACGTCGATATATCAACGTTTTCAAATAGGTTGTAGCAGGTAGACACGCCTTGCAGGGTAACGCTGGGAAGCTCGGGGTTGCCGTTCGTGTGATAAGAATACGGGCCGTATTGTTCGGGCGCGTATATGACAATATCATTTTTCGTAAGATGGGGTAGTATTGCATCCAAATAAAAGAGAAGGTTCATATTGCCGTTAGTTCCGAAATTGATAACCGTATAATCGTTTTTGAACAAGGACTCCATATAATCAGAGTCAATTCCGTAGAGTGCGCTGGAACCGGCAACGACAATAATACGCTTCTGCCCGGAGGTTCTAATCAGCCGTTCGTATTTCATACCGTACGTTTCTTTGCTCATCGCATATCTGGGCGTTTTTCCTGCGCACATACGCACGGTTTTCACGGGCGAGCCGGAAAAGGACTTGTTGCTTATTGTTTTCAGGCTATCATATAACGTAACCGTTTTGAGGTTCGGGCAGGAAGCAAACGCCATTTCCTCGACCTCAACCACCGAGGAGGTAATATGCACCTCGGTAAGCGTTTGATTATTAGCAAAGGCGCCTGAGGCGATGCCGGCCACTATCTTACCATTGATTTTGCGCGGAATGTAGACCACCTTGTCACTGCCCTTGTAGGCGGTGATACGGACGGTAGTAGAACTCGTTTGGGTCACCTTAAAGTCGGCGGCGTTTGTTTCCTTTGCCCATACGCAGTACAAAGCCTGCTCGTCACTCTTTGTCCGCAGCGTATATTTATATCCCGGGCGAATCAATTCGCCCTTGCCGCTTTTGTCGTAGGAATAGCCCAAGAGTACATACCCATCACGGGTGAGCGTACCGTCATCCTCTCTGCCATAGGGCATCTTCCAATAGTAGGTATCGAACGACGTTTTAAGAACATTATTGTCGGCATGGTAACAAATCGTATAGTTTGTTATTTCTCCGTTCACCGTAGTCGGTGTGGGCGTAGATGTCGCCGAGGAATAGCCCGTCGTTGACGAGGAATTCGCCGGCGATGAAGCGTTTGGCGTTTGCGAGGAATTTACCGACGACGAGACGTTCACCGACGATGATGCGTTTGGTGTTGACGAAGAATTCCCCGTTGTACGTGCTGCCGAAGGGGCGGCATTCACGTTAGACTGTGTTGACCCTTCGCCGACCATAGAGCTGCTCGGCGACGAGCCTGCTTGCGAGTTGCTCTCTGCGCCGTCGTTGCGACAGGCCGTGAGCAAAAGCGCCAGCAGTACGGCTGTTAAAACTGCCATCGGTTTACGCATAAAAATTCCTCCCTTATTTGCGTAATGCACATTTGCGATTATAATAGCATAGGTTTTCCCCAAATACAACCCCCACGCAAAAAGTTCTGATTCAACATTTTACTATGTCAATAGTTTAATACTATAATCATCATAATTGATTAAGAGTCTTATATAAGAGAAAAAATCATCACGACTCATAATGCCGGCTGAAACATTGAAATTATGAATGGTTTTACAGTCATAGTCCTTTTAAGTTTAAATTAATCTAACGGTTACATCGTTGGGAGTGTAAAAGGATTGTAAACCTGCAGTGGAAACATCTTGCCTTAACTTGCTTTTTCGTGATTTTTTCGCCTATATAAACAGTTGTGTTTTTTTGACTCAAAGAATTATCTTACCTCAAATTGCCTTTTCTTTGCATATTTCACCTATGATGCGGTCTAAAAATGGCCCAAAATATTGAAAATGATGCTCATCTGTGATATGATTGATAACACAAAACACAAAAAGGAGTTTTTATGTCACATAGCAAATATACCAAACGAGGTCACTCATTATATTTAGATAGTTGGAATCCCAATGCGAAAAAGTATATTAATGAATGTAAAATATGCGGATACAAAGGGTATAGCCCTGCCATAGAACAACCTGATTTTTTAAACGATAGGGACAAAGAACCGTTTGTGGTCGCTGTTAACAAAGCAATATATGAGGAATTAACTAAAACTCTTTCCGTATTGGAATTGGATGAGTTCGGTCGCTGTAAGGATTGTGCAAGAATTCAAGATAAGAAGTAATGACAAGTAAAAAGGACTATGACATTTTGTGTCATAGTCCTTTAATTTTAATCTAACGGTTTCATCGTGGGGATCTACAATTCCAAAATCGGATAAGTCGAGATTGCTTTCGACAGGTTCAGATCGCACACAATATTTTGCTTTTCTTATCTCGATAAGTTCCGATAAGTTAAGATTGCGGAACATTTATTGGTTTAAGTTGTGGCTTAAATTGGTTTAAGAAATTACTTGCTTACAAAATAGCAATAATCGAGAATTACATTACCATTTTCGTCAGGGGTGGTATAACGAGG